>CAZTBA010000006.1:0-41829 GCA_964611725.1 uncultured bacterium | reverse complement strand
CCCACGGACCTTTCGGCCAACGGTTTTCAAGACCGCCTCCTTCATCCACTCGGACACCCCGCCACAGGTGTTAAATAATATAGCTACTCCTCGAATAATTGTCAATCAAAAACCTCAAGCAGACAAATCGCCGCTCAGAAACTCTAATTTGAAGGGCACCAAGTTGTTTCCAGAGGAGAAATCCTTTACTCCACGTACCTCATCACCTGACGCGTGATCGAGCCCTCCTGCGTCAGTGCGAAGACGATGAGATTTACCCCAAACTGAAGTACCCTCTCAGGATCGGTGATACCCCAGTAGCCTGAAGGCTGCGCCCAGTCACCCCACGGGTTCGTGAACCACTTCCTGCATACTAAAGCGACCAGACGCCCATCCAGAACTATACCCTCGAGGTAATCGAAGGGAACTGTCCCTCCCCTTATGAAGAGGAAATCCCCAGCGACAGGGGGACCCTCCGGAAAATCGAAGAAACAGTGGTAGAGGGGATGGCTGTTCGGGAGCTTCTCGAAATTCCAGTCTCTCCCAAAGATAAGCCCTTTTGTCGCGAGTGCCTTCTTAAACATCTCCCTGTTGCTGATATCTACCTGAACCCAGTGGGGAGATCTGTTCTCAGCAGCATGTGGTATGAAATCCGTAATGAAAAACCCCCCGGAAGTCAGATATATCCCCAGGTTCCTCGCCTCGCTCTCGGTTATCTGGAAAGCGAACCTGGCAGAAGCATAGATAAAGGGAGTCTTGAAAAGCTCATCCGAGTCAAAGGTGTATGTCCCGGTGACATCGCACTCGACATCGGTGTACCTGTTCATTGCTCTCAGCAGGTTCACCAGAGCCCTGTATGTCCTCGAATCGTCATCGTGGAACTGGCGTTCGCGCATGCCGACTGAATATACGATAGCGAAGTGAAAGAAGCCCTTTATCTTCTTCTTGTCGTTCGGGTCCTGGATGACCATCGCGTGATACCTTCCCGTATCAAGCGCATTTATATCAAGCATCTCCAAAGACATATCGATCTTATCCTTCGGCTCCTTATCACCCCTTATAACGGAAGCACCGAACTCAGGTTCGAGATATACAGGCTCCAAGGAGACCGACCTCAGAACCTTAGATCCCGGACGGGCAAGGCTGTCCAGCACTCTAAGCGGACGCGGCGTATCAGAAAGCTCCCTCTGGGTAAATCTGGCCTTCAGGGCGATGATACGGCGCCTCATGGGTCTCGGCTTCGGTCTCGGGCGTTTCTTCAATTCCAGAGGCTTCACGAGGCGCGGCTCCCTCTTTATGAATTTGGCAGTCAGGGGCTTGGTCGCCTTTTCAGTTCTGGGAACCAGTCCGAGCTGTGAGGAAAAAAGGTGTATCATGGCTGAAAATGCGAGGGAGGATAGAAGCACCGTCCTCTTTCCGAGGAGCGATCTCAGCGACAGTGAGGAAGTCGGGCATATGAAACGTCCCATGGCACACTCCGTTTTCCCGAAGGGAAGATTCCGATTATGCCAGATCTAATTCCGTCGATCCTTGTATCCCGTTTTCCGCAGGGTTTCTAAAGTAAAATAGCTACCCTGTGATGAGTTGTCAACCAAAACCACATATTGGATGGGCATATCGATTTTAGAGAATTCTTTACGGAGAAAACTCACTGATGATCTGGTTTGAGCTCAAAATGGAAGGAAATCGGTTTGAGATGTTGAGTCCTTTTTCTCAGTTACATCATATCTTAAGCCTGAAGAGCTCCGCTGCATTCATCCAAAGGATACGATCCTTTACCTGATCTGATATATCCGCACCCAGGACTTTGCCGAGGTTGGGGAGGAAATCCCCGGGCATGTCGCTCCCGAAAAGCAATCTCGCCTCCCCGAGCCCCCTTACGGCCTCCTCCACCATCCCACATTCACATATCGTCCCACAGATATCAGCATAGACATTCCTGTTGGATCTAATGGATTTGATACCGTAGATCCAGTCTCCACCAAGGTGTGCCATTATGAACTTTGCTTCAGGATACTTCGTAGCGAGGTATGAAAGGTCGGCAGGTCTACTCTCGAAGGGCAGGTTCCCTGTGGCCTTGACCCAGGTATGCACCAGGATGGGGATGCCACGATCTATGGCTATTTCCACGAGCGGGAATACAAGGGGATCTCTGCACTTGGCCGCGACCCATAGCTTCAGTCCTACTGTCCCGAGTTCATCTATGCACCTTAACAATTCTTCACGGGCCTTCTCCCCATGCGTAGGGTTCACGTAGGAATATCCGAGAAAGATATCCGGGTGATCCCCTACGACCTTTGCAGTCATATCGTTCCCGAACTTTATATCGTCCGTGGAGGGGTAGTAACCTCCGATCAGGGGAGAGAGGAAGACTCTGTCTATGGAATAGATTTCTACTGCCCTCAGTATCGGATAGGCATCTTCCGCCTTCCAGAGATGGGCGTGGATATCGACTATCAAGTGTTTTCTCCCTCGAGGTTGAAAGCACAGGCAGCGTTTTCGTAGAGTATCTTTCTCTTCTGGCAATCGGGAATTTCAGCCATTGTGACCCTAAGCAGGGTAGACTCGAAGTACCACATCGGGAAGCCTGAACCGTATATGATACGATCAGTCCCGAAACGCTCGCAAAGCTTTTCCACGGCGAAAATCGGCCCTTTCAGGTGGGAGATCTCTATAAGAGTCTCCGAATCATCTATGATATCGGCAAGTGCTTCTAATTCACCCCATGTGGCGCTGCTAAGTATGAATCTGGCACCTTTGCCGTTCGAGATCGCCCTGGAAACGCTCTTGGAATCGAGTGGTGGGACCTTTGCGAGCCAATGGTGTGATCGCTCATCCTGGACCCTGAAGGTTATAACTACAGGGAGTGATGCTTGGGATGAGATGTTGATGAGATGAGCAACCTCCTCACTGAGTAGGGAGTAGGCGTGATAATTGGGGAAAAGCCTTATGCCCACAGCCCCCACATCGATCATACTGATGAGGTCATCCTCCCATCCCGGGAAATCTGGATTAACAACTGCCAGGGGAAAGAGCCTGGATGATTCTCCAATCTGGGATACCGTTTCCCTGAACCCGGCCAGACAGTCCTTGTAGAAAATCGAGTTAATGGGGGTTACGACGGAGGCCGAAACGCCTGCCTTATCCATGGCGGGAAGGAGCCCAACCGCATCCTTCACAGGCAGAGGGTGGAAGGGCCAGTGCCCTAAGTAGGTATTGACATCCAGAACCTTATAGGACATTATTCAAAGCCTGTTAAACAGGTTTCCCCTTGCAGATAGATTTGAAAACGATCCGAATCGAATCAACGCGATCTCAAGTCTCTCCTGTAGCGGGCTTCCAGGTTTGCGTCAGGACAGACATCTATGAAGTTCTGGAACTGTGCAAAGACCTCCGGTCTGAAAGATTCAATGTCATGGAACCATGGGAGCACTTCGAGCGGAATCCTCATTTCAAGCAGGTTACCCCTAATATACGTGGAAAGACCCTCCAATATGGAATATCTCTTCCCTGCATCATCAGATATTTCTCCCCAGACCTCTGGATGTGAAGAGCAGACCATGTAGTGGGCCTCGAAATCCGCATCCCCGTCCGAGTCAAAATCCGCTTTGAAGCCGTAATCGTATCCTTTGGAGACGGAGCCAGCGATAGAGGAGACGATCCTGCTTCTCACTTTCATTGTTACTACAAGGTCTCCCGAATCGAGAGAGGAGCTTGCATCGGTTATATCTATTTCCCACCTCCCCGATGTATAGGTGCCAAGGTCTATGTCGTACATATCCATGGATCCGTCCTGGCAGGAAAAGCTGAAAGCTTCAGGATCAACGGCCATATCCCTGCCCGGTATGTCGATCATTTTTATGTCCTTCAAAGTGTCAAGAACCGCCGGCGAGAGGAACATGTAACCACCCCTGTAGGTCTTAACGGTATCACCTTTAACCGGAAAGAAGATGCCATAGGTATCAACTCTCTCCATCTCCGGGGTTTTCCTCCTCACCTTTGAAGCTTCAGCCATAAGCTTCCGCTCATCGAAGTCCTGCGGTTTCACCCCAAGCAATTCCACCTCGACCAGTTTGGCGTATATGGCTATCCGTGCCCCGTGCTCGCGATCCGACGTGGAACGAACTGCGTCACCCCTGTGCGACATTTCAAGCCTTATCTTGTCAGTTTTGACGGGATAAAAGCTATGTTCCATCCTTGTTGACTTCGCGCGCCCCGCTGACGCTAAGAGTTTCCATCCCCCGATCCCACCAGACTCCTCATAACATTTCACATAGTAGCCCTCAAGAGCAAAACCGCCGAGAGGCTCTTTCACAGTGTGGACAACGACCTTGGATATGTACCGAGGGGAGGGAAGCTCTATCTCCACTATCTTCCCAGGGAACCATTCCCAGTATTTCTCAGGGCTTGTATCCCCATCTATAACTCTCATAAGTACCCTGGATCTTGTGGAATCAACACCTTCTATATCCGACGTACTTATGAAATCCTCCTTTTCCGGCCCGTATTCAGCTATAATCCTCTCTTCCGTCGCACTCCTTGCTACGGGACGCGGCCACCAGGCGCTTACTTCCGCGCCATACCTGTGGAGGGCATAGTTCGCATACTCCTCCGGCTTCATGCTGAGGAACCCTTTCGGCGAACACCCCACCATTGCCAAGGAAACGGCAGCAATCAGTCCGAAAAATATTGATACTATCTTCATCAGGTCTTCCGTTTTTGCCTATCCCTACCCTTTGTAAGAAACCGAGTCAGGAAAGGAAATCCTTGAGGTATCTGATCTGCTTACTTCCCTTTCTGCGCTTTCTCGATCTTGGCCCAAGTATCACGTAATGACACTGTCCGATTGAATACGGGTTTTCCCCTGGAGGAATCAGGATCGACACAGAAATAACCCTGTCTCTCAAACTGGTATCGACTTCCTGGAGCTGAGTCTGCCAGGCTTGGCTCAACGCGGCACGACGTCAAAATCTCCAGCGAGTTCGGATTCAGGTAAGCCGTGAAGTCAAGTCCATCCTTTTCATCGAGTGGACTCGGCCTTGCGAAGAGACGATCGTACAGGCGTACTTCGGCTTCGAGCGCATGAGCAGCCGAAACCCAATGCAGAGTTCCTCTGACCTTACGCCCGTCCGGCGAATCACCACCTCGTGTCCTGGGATCGTATGTACAGTGTAGCTCGATCACCTCACCGGTTCTTTCGTCCTTGACCATGTTCGTGCAGGTGATAAAATATGCGTATCGCAGCCGCACTTCACGACCGGGGGCTAAGCGGAACCACTTTTTCGGCGGATCCTCGCGAAAATCCTCCCGTTCGATGTGAAGCACGCGCGAGAAAGGAACTTTCCGCTTCCCCATACCGGTATCCTCAGGATTGTTTATGGCCTCCAGCTCTTCTACCTGCCCTTCCGGATAGTTGTCTATGACTACACGAAGCGGGCGCAGCACACCCATTACGCGCGGAGAGCTTTCGTTCAAATCCTCGCGAATGCAGTGTTCGAGAAGCTCTATATCTACGATGCTCTCTTTTTTGGCCATCCCGATTCTATCAAGGAAGTTTCGGATCGCCTCTGGTGTATAGCCGCGTCGCCGCAAGCCCGATATCGTGGGCATCCGTGGGTCGTCCCATCCGTTGACATGCCCCTCTTCTACCAATCGCAGCAGGTTTCGCTTGCTCAGGACGGTGTAGCTGAGGTTGAGAGGAGCGAACTCGATCTGTCGCGGGTGATAGATATCCAATTGATCGAGGAACCAATCGTACAGGGGGCGATGGTCTTCGTATTCAATCGTGCAGAGTGAATGGGTAATCCCTTCGATGGAATCCGATTGACCATGAGCGTAGTCATACATGGGATAAATGCACCACTTGTCCGCTGTCCTGTGGTGTGTTGCGTGCATGATGCGGTACATGACCGGATCGCGCATATTCAAATTAGGAGATGCCATATCGATTTTGGCCCGAAGCACGTGCGCACCATCAGGGAATTCGCCTCCACGCATGTGCTCGAACAGGTCCAGGTTCTCTTCAATCGAACGCGTGCGATAGGGACTGTCCTTGCCGGGCTCCGTCAAGGTGCCACGGTATTCTCTTATCTCGTCTGCGCTCAAGCTATCGACATAAGCCTTGCCAGCTTTGATTAGCTGCACAGCCCACTCATAGAGCTGCTCAAAGTAGTCAGAAGCATAGTATTCCCGGTCCTCCCAATCGAATCCAAGCCAGCGGATATCCTCCTTGATGGATTCCACGTATTCGGACTCCTCTTTCACGGGGTTGGTATCGTCGAAGCGCAAATTGTAGAGGCCCCCGAACTCTTCGGCGACACCGAAATCTAAGCAGATAGCTTTGGCATGTCCGATATGGAGGTAGCCGTTCGGCTCTGGCGGAAAGCGGGTGTGAATCCGACCGCTGTACTTGTTCGTCTTCAAGTCTTCCTTGATGATATCCCGGATAAAGTCAGAAGAGGAGGTGAAATCATATTTGTTCATATTCGCGGCTTCCTGTTTTTCTCTTTCTGTTTTGTTGTTCAGTGCCCGGTGTCCTCATGTTTCTTACGGAATTTCTTAATTATCTTGACTGTTTATCCCGACCCAAAAGGATTGACAGAAATTCCTGTGCGGTCGCCTGCAGCCTACCTCTATCATTTTCACCAGAAGCCCTTCGGACCGACATCCGATCAGAGTCAAGAAAGTGGCAACGGTTAGTCCGGAAATTTCTGGTATTATCTCTATCGGATCTCCCGATTTTCCCTATTCCTGTTTTTCATGGAAAGCTCAAGTGCGGGAAGGATATCCCTGAGGCATTCGATGATAAGCTTCGGATCATCCGGAAGGTTAATTATGAGGGTATTTTTCCTGAGACCGGCCATGGCCCGGCTGAGGCCCTTAGCCCTTATCATCTCCGTCAGTTCGGTGGATTCCGAATCCATTACATCCATAGTGGCTTCCGGGGCCGAGTTCTCACAGTCTCCCCCCAGACCTCCGCTTGTAATCACGAGGTCGATCTCCCCTCCATCGGCCATCCTGGCTACTGCGAGCGATATGTCCCCTCTGTCTCCCTCAACGAGCCTATACTGTTTTATCCCAGCACCTATACGCGGCAGGAGGTCAGCGATCACCTGGGCGCATACATCCCTGGACCCCTCCGATCCCGGCCTTCGGTAGCCTACGGCTATGACTCCCACCCTTATCATTATTCGGCCTTCACAAGAGCTTCTATCTCCTAAACTACTGTATCCTCCTCAAGCTCCTCCGCAGCTTCCTCAACCTCCTTCTCTTCTTTGATCATAACCCTCGCCACATCTATTACCTTATCGCCGGAGCTCAGTTTTATGAGCCTCACCCCCTGGGTATTTCTGCCTATGGTCTTTATGTCGCGGATTGAGAGCCTGATGAGGAGACCCTTCTGGGACATTATCATGAGTTCGTCATCATCTACAACCTCTTTAACGGCGACTACGTATCCGTTCCTTTCCGTTGTCCTGATAGATATTACCCCCTTCCCAGCACGGTGGGTAATCCTGTAATCGCTGATCGCGGACCTTTTCCCATGGCCGTTCTCGCACACCACGAGGAGCGTCCCTTCCCTCTTGACAACCACCATTCCGATAACCCTGTCTTTACTGGCCAGCGTTATGCCTCTGACCCCAGCGGCTGTCCTTCCCATAGGCCTTACATCGGATTCGCTGAACCTGATCGCCTGTCCTTCCCTTGTCACAAGGATTATATCCTGTGAACCGTCGGTCAGAGCCGCTCCTATGAGTCTGTCTTTTCCCTCTACACCTATGGCATTTATACCAGTTCTCCTTATACCTTCATAGTTGGAGAGGAGGGTTTTCTTTACCTTCCCCTTCTCGGTAGCCATTATCAAATGGAAATGGCTATCGAAGCTTTCGACTGGAACTATGGCAGCGACCTTTTCGTCCTTTGCCATTTCAAGAAGGTTAACTATATGTCTCCCCTTCGATGCACGGCCCGCCTGAGGCACCTCATGGACCTTCTTCGAGTAGCATCTTCCTCCTTCGGTGAGGAAAAGTATACGGCTATGAGTAGACGCAACGTAGAGATGTTCTACGAAATCCTCCTCCCTTGTCGTCATGCCGGTGATGCCCTTCCCACCCCTTCTCTGGCGTCGGTAGGAGCTTACCGGGAGCCTCTTTATGTAGCCACTATGGGATATGGTAACGACCATATCTTCCTCAGCGATCATATCCTCCACATTTATCTCTTCGGGGGAGCCTATTATATTAGTTCTCCTTTCATCCCCGTACTTCTCCCTGATTTCGAGGAGTTCCGCCTTAAGGATCTCCATCCTCCTGGCCCTATTTGCCAGTATACTCTCGAGGTCTGAGATCTGGTGGAGCACATCGAAATACTCCTGCTCGATCCTTCTCCTCTCCAGGCCTGTTAGACGCTGAAGCTGCATGGAAAGAATGGCCTGGGCCTGTTCCTCTGACAATCTGAACCTTTCGATAAGCTGCATCTTGGCCGATACCGGGTCCCTTGACCTTTTGAGGAGGTCGATGATCTCATCTATATGGTCAAGCGCTATCTTGAAACCCTCGAGTATATGGGCCCTTTTCTTAGCCTTACTGAGATCGAAGTTTGTCTTGCGCAGGAGGACCTGGTGCCTGTGATCGATGAAAGGTCGCATCATCTCTTTCAGAGGCAGGATCGCCGGCCTGCCATCTACAAGGGCGAGCATAATGACACCAAAAGTCGTTTGGAGCTGTGTATGTTTGTATAGCTGGTTCAGAACCACCCTGGGGTACGCGTTCCTTTTGAGCTCGATAACGATCCTCAGACCATCCCTGTCGGACTCGTCTCTGAGATCTGCTATACCATCTATCTTCTTTGCCTGTATAAGCGAGGCAATTTTTTCAAGGAGGCTTGTTTTATTGATTGAGTAGGGGATTTCGGTTATTACTATGTTCTCCCTGTTGTTATTACTTAGGGTCTCTACATTGGCTCTTGCCCTTACAATTATGCTTCCCTTCCCAGTTCTATAGGCTTCCCTTATGCCATCCATGCCGCAGATTATCCCGCCCGTAGGGAAGTCAGGACCTTTCACGTAATTCATGATCTCGTCGTCAGTGAGATCAGGGTTGTCTATGAGGGCCGTAAGGCCATCCACCACCTCGGCGAGGTTATGAGGAGGTATGTTTGTGGCCATGCCGACCCCTATGCCCGAGCAGCCGTTGCATATAAGGTTGGGGAACCTCGAGGGTAATACTGCCGGCTCTTTCCTCGTCTCATCGTAGTTCGGCTGAAAGTCGACGGTGTCCTTGTCGAGGTCCTCCAGCATCTCTACGGCGAGCGGGGTAAGCCTTGCCTCAGTGTACCTCATCGCGGCTGGAGGGTCACCATCTATCGATCCGAAGTTTCCCTGCCCATCGACGAGGCGGTAACGCATGTTGAAATCCTGGGCCATCCTCACGAGCGTCGGGTAAACTACGCCTTCACCATGCGGGTGATAGTTTCCGGAGGTATCGCCAGCGATCTTAGCACACTTCCTGTGGGCCCTGTTCGGGGCCAGGCTGAGATCGTTCATGGCTACAAGTATCCTCCTCTGTGAGGGTTTCAGTCCATCCCTTATGTCCGGAAAGGCCCTCGAGAAGATGACGCTCATCGAGTAGCCGAGGTAGGATTTTTTCATCTCTTCTTCTATATATACCGGAACAATCCTCTGACGTCTTATCTCCATATTATCTCCCAAGCGGTAAATGGTCACCCATCAGTTTATGCCCATATGTTGAAATCGGTGATATCCCTAGCATGCTCTTCTATGAACCTCTTCCTCGGTTCGACATGTTCACACGTAAATATGTTGAAAATGAGGCAAACCACCCACGCCACAGGCCATCACGCCTCGTTCTCACAACCACTTCTCCTGGGAGAAAAAGACCCGGCCAGTGACGCCGAGGTGGATCCTCCGGTTGAAAGGCCGAATCACGTCGGCAGATAGTGCTCGCGGAATGTGCGTCCCCAGCGGTACGAGGGCCGGAATGCCTCGGCCATCCGGCAACTTGCCTGAAGTCCCCTGAACCGCGCCGGGATCTCCAGGAACTCCTCAATCTCGTACCCGAACATGTCCTTCATCCAGGAGTTCTGGCTCTTGTGCTGTCGGACCATCTTCACCTTGGTCTCGAACACCTGTGTGATGTCAACGTAAAGCTCCGGCTGGAAATTGACGCCTGCAATAGTGTCCATGAAGTACAAATGGGGAATCTTAGCGCATGGCACCGACGCGGTCTTGATGTTCGGCACAGTTGCCATGTGGATGCAGTCGTCCACGATCCTGCCGGAGATCGAATGGTCCGGGTTGTAGTCCTCAGTCCAATGGCAGAAGACAATATCCGGCTTCGCCACGCGGAAGGCTTCGATGAAGCGGTGACGGGCCTCCACGGAATCGATCAGAAACTCGTCGTCAAAGTCAAGCCAGATGAGCTCCGCTCCCACAGTGGTAGCGGCCTTCTTCGCCTCCTGGTGTCGGACAGCGGCAATCTCTTCGCACGACAGTGTCGAGGAGCCGACGTTCCCGTTCGTGGCCACGCAGAAAAAGAGCCTGTCTCCGCGCTTCGCGTAGAGCGCCGCCGTGCCGCCGGCGAACACCTCGATGTCATCAGGATGAGCACCTACAAATAGTATGTTCATCCGTCTTTCTCCCATTCCTTTTTCGGAAGACCCAACTGCTCCCACTGAGACTCCGTGATCCGTGCATCTGCGGTTGGCCCGATTCCTACAGCGTGACGCACCGATGCAGAGCATGCTCTTTCAGCACCGGGGGCGCAGGTTCCAACTGGATCCTCTCGATCCAACGGACAAGATCACAGCGAGCCAAAGGTTTATGCCCATATGTCGAAATCGGTCACATCCTTAGCATGCTCTTCTATGAACCTTTTCCTGGGTTCGACATGTTCACCCATGAGTATACTGAAGATATGGTCCGTTTCCACCCCGTCCTCCACGGTGACCTTGAGAATTGTCCTAGTCTCCGGATCCATTGTGGTCTTCCAGAGCTGCTCGGGATTCATCTCCCCAAGCCCCTTATATCTCTGTATGGTAACCCCTTTTGTGTCACCGATCTTCTTAAGTATGACATCCCTTTCAGCATCGCTGTAAGCGTAGTTCTCCTCTTTCCCCTTCTTAAGCATATAGAGTGGAGGCTGAGCTATGTATATTTTCCCATCCTCTATGAGTTCCCTCATGTATCTGAAGAAGAAGGTGAGAAGAAGAGTCCTTATATGAGCCCCGTCGATATCCGCATCGGCCATTATTATGACCTTGCCATATCGAAGCTTGCTTACATCGCAATCTTCCCCAACGCCGGCTCCCAGGGCAGTAATTATGGGACTAAGTTTATCGTTATTGAGGACCTTGTCAACCCTGGCCTTCTCTACGTTAAGGGGTTTCCCCCACAGGGGGCGAATGGCCTGGAATCGCCTGTCCCTCCCCTGTTTTGCGGAGCCACCCGCGGAATCTCCCTCAACCAGGTATATCTCGGTGTTCTCCGGGTCCTCTATGGAGCAATCTGCAAGCTTGCCCGGTAGCCCACCTCCCTCGAGTACGCTCTTACGCCTCGTCAGTTCCCTGGCCTTCCTGGCTGCTTCCCTTGCCCTGGCTGACTCGATTGACTTCTCTATTATCTTTCTGGCAATCGAAGGGTTTTCATCGAAATATTCGGAGAGCTTCTCACCTGCTATGGACTCGACTATCCCCTTCACTTCGCTGTTTCCGAGCCTCATTTTAGTCTGCCCTTCGAACTGGGGGTCGGGCACTCTAACGCTCAACACCGCTGTTAGCCCTTCCCTTGCGTCTTCACCTGAGAGTGTGAACTTAAGGCTTTTGAGCATGTCGTTCTTCTCAGCGTATGAGTTTATCGCCCTGGTGAGCGCAGATTTGAAGCCGATGAGGTGGGTACCCCCCTCGGCAGTATTTATGTTGTTGACATATGAAAATATATCCTCGACATAGGAGCTTGTGTACTCCAGCGCTACCTCTACCGAGACGAAGTCCCTTTCACCCTTTATGTAAATGGGTTTGTGGAAAGGTGTTCTACTCTCGTTCAAATATCTGACAAAGGCCACAATCCCACCCTTGTAGTGGAACAGATTCGACTTTCCGGATCTCTCGTCATTTATGGATATCTTGAGTCCCTTGTTGAGGAAAGCCAGTTCCTTCAGCCTCTGGCACAGGATATCGTAGCTGAACTCTATATCTTCAAATATCTTGGAATCCGGCTTGAAGGTAACCTTCGTCCCGGTCCGATTTTTCTTCTTCCCTATTACTGCCACTTTGGTTACCGCTTCTCCTTGAAGATACTTCTGATGGTATATCTTCCCTCCGTTGTAGACCTCTACTTCCATCCACTCCGAAAGGGCGTTAACGACGGAAACCCCCACACCGTGTAGACCACCCGATACCGTATAGGTCTTCTTGTCGAACTTTGCGCCGGCGTGAAGCGTCGTCATCACTATCTCAAGGGCTGGTCTCTTATATACCGGATGTATATCCACCGGTATCCCGCGGCCGTTATCCAAGACCGAGACACTGTTGTCCTTGTGGATCGTCACATCTATCTCGGAGCAGCAGCCTGCCATAGACTCGTCCACGCTATTATCGACCACCTCGTTGACAAGGTGATGTAGCCCGCGTGATCCAGTGCTACTTATGTACATGGCGGGCCTTCTCCGCACCGCCTCCAGGCCCTTCAGGATCTGGATCTTATCAGCACCGTATTCATCTATCGTATTGGCCTTGTCCTGTTTCAAGCTATCGGCCATTTCTCCTACCCTCCTCTCCCAACACAAAGGATATATCTCTTATTAAATCTTTTTTGAAAAAGCGATTTATCCTTTCAATTATATCTTTCTTGAGGAATATCATCTCGTTCCGCCATGAAGAGCTTCTGACGTTGACAAGAAGGCGTCCTCGATTTACCTTGACTACATTTGATACCTTTGAAAGCTTTGTGCCGACGATCTCCGGCCAGAGAAGTTTCAGTCTCTCCTCATTTATCCTGGTATCCAGGCCCAGATCGGAAATGAGACCCAAGAGTGCCTCAGCTAATGATACAGGCGCATTCCTCCTGCCACCATCTTTCATGTCACGCATTTCCCACCAGATATCCTTATCGTTTTGAAATCCATGTTGTCGAGGCCGTAGTTGGCTTCCCTCGCGTATGTTACTATAACCTGTCCGAAGTCCTCAAGTGCCCTGCAGATGTAGCCACACCTTTTCACATCGAGTTCCGAGAAAAGATCATCTAGAAGGAGCACTGGCATGTTTCCGGTAGCCTTTTTGAGAAATAGGGCCTCGCCTAGCTTCCAGGATAGGAAAACGCTCTTTATCTGTCCCTGTGAAGCATATGGGAATATTTCCCTGCCATCTATATAAAACATTATGTCATCCCTGTGCGGACCCGAAAGGGTAAACCCGCGCCTGAGTTCCTCGTCCAGACGTTCTCTCAGAAGCCTTGAGAATTTCTCTGCCATATCTTCTGGGTCTGTGGAATCGAGGGAAGACCTGTATGAGAATGAGAGCTTCTCACCAGCCCCGAGGTCACCGTATATGGTCTTTATATCCTCATCCATGGATTCCAACACTTCGGATCTTTTCGTCACTATGCTTACGCCATAGTTCACGAGCTGCTCATCCCAGGGTTCCACATATTTTCTGTTGGGCTTCGGGTCACCGCCGAGTTTCTTTAAAAGAGCGTTTCTCTGGATGAGTGCCTTCCGGTACGACTGAAGGTCGTTCAAATAGTACGGGCTTGCCTGCGATATCAGGATATCGAGCATTCTTCTCCTTCCGGAAGTAGACCTCAGCATTAAGTCGATCTTTTCCGGAAGGAAGAGAACAGAGTTGAAGATACCTATAAGTACTGAGAGACGAGGGAGAGGTCCCCCGTCCACATACGCTCCCTTTCCGTTGGACCCGCTGTAGTTCACCTTTATCGATGTCTTTCTCTCCCCGCGCAACACAACGGCTTCTATGGAGAAACCCTCCCCGCAGTTCCCTACGATCTCTCTGTTCGATGCACCTCTTGCTGATCTGGCTACGGAAAGGTAGTATATGGCCTCCAGAAGGTTCGATTTTCCCTGAGCGTTGTCGCCAATAACGAGGTTTCCCTTGGCGAAAGAGAAAGTTTCATCTTCAAAGTTTCTGTAGTTTATCAACCTCAGGTGATCCACAAACAATATCGCCTCCAGAATCTATACTCCATCCAGGCGAAGGGGCATTATGAGGCACAGGTAATCTTGTCCCTCAGGTTGATTTACCGGCTTTACAAGGCCAGCGCTTACCGGAGTATTGAACTCAAATATAACTTCATCAGAGTCCATCCTCCTCAAGATCTCAAGAAGGTAGCTCGCATTATAGCCTATCCTGAAATCGTCGCCATCGTAGTCGACCTTTATATTCTCTTCAGCCTCGCCCCTTTCGCTTCCGGATGCCGATATGTCAAGTCTTTCCTTCGATATGGCAAAACAGATCTGATGGGTATCCGAACTGGAGAACGTGGAAACTCTCTCAAGCGCGGGTATCACCTCATCCACCTCAGCTATCATCTTTCTTTCACTGGATTTGGGTATAACCTGTTCGAAGTCAGGGTATGGACCTTCTATGACCCTTGAGAAAAGTACGGTCCTTTCCAGCTCAAAGACAACATGGTTTTCCCCTATTATGAAGCGTTTCAGCGGATCTTCTTCAGAATACCGCGATGTGCTCTGGAGGAGCCTTCCAAGGTGAGAAAGGGCCTTCGCTGGTATTATTACGCCAATTTCGGAGTCCATGGGCTCGGGTAGAGTTTTTATTATCCTGGCCAAACGGTGTCCGTCGGTGGCAACCATGGTCATATCTTGTTCCTTAATATTTGTGAATATACCGTTTAGCACAGGTCTTGTCTCATCCAGAGAGACCGCTAACTCAGTCTTTTCCACCATCATTCTGAGGGATTCCCCGTCCGGGTGAACGACGTTTCCCTCTGTATAATCAGGCAGCTCCGGAAACTCATCAGGTGACATTCCAAGGATAGTGGAGGTAAATCTGTGAGTCTGATTCTCCTCAGGTCCAGAGGCTATTTCAAGTTTGTTTTCCTGAGAACTGAGAGAAAGAGGACCGGGAAAGAGCTTCCTCGTTATGTCCGAGAAGGTTCTTGCCGGAACAGCTATTGAACCCTCTTCAGTTATGTCAGCTTCGAATCTTGTGGATATGGAGATATCCAGATCGGTCGCGCGCACAATGAGTTCATTTCCCTCAGCTTTCAGGAGCAAATTGGAGATTATGGGAAGAGTTGCCTTGGATGGAACGATTCTCGATACAGTTTGAATTCCCTCCCAAAGGATTTCCTGCTGAACATTTGCCTTCACAGTCCCCTCCTCTTTTTGTAAGTTGTTTGTAATATAATAAAAAACAGTATCTTTCTCAAGTCAAAAATATCTTCCCATTTGCCTTTGCCGTGCCGTTTAGATACAACTATGTTTTTTCTAGATGCCAGATATATACTATATAGTATTATTAGGCATGTGAATTATGTGGATAACTTTGATTTTAGAATTCTATAATAAAGGGTATCAATATCTTAACAAATTTTGCTTCATAAATTAGTTATGTGGATAACTTGTGAATAGTATGTGGATAACTTGTGGATAACTCCACCAAAATCGACTTATCCACATTTTATCCACATTTTATCCACATATTGTCCACAACTTATCCACACGGTATCGATGGAATATCGGAGGATTTATCTCTACTGTTTTTCGATTTAATACTTTATTTTCTAAAAGCTTAAGTGAATTAATGTCTAACATGATCCCTCTGAATACGTTTTAGTAATATGTTCAAAAACAAGAACATGCGTTTTGTGGATAATTTGTGGATAACTCTGGTAAGGGCTTAGGCCTCGCTCTCGCGTTGTATATGTTTGATTATCGAGTCTACTTGTCTGGCAAGAAGTTCATCGTTTTCCGTCTTCTCTTTTACTATCTGGCATGCGTGGATAACTGTGCTATGGTCCCTTCCTCCGAAGAGGAGACCTATGGTCTTGTAGGTATTATTCGTGAACTCCTTTGCTATGTACATCGCTATCTGTCTGGCCATAGCCACTTCGTATTTTCGTGTTTTTCCCATTACGAGGTCCACTGGGATCTTGAAGTGTTGGCAGACGATCTTCTGTATCATCTCGACGTTAGTTCTGATTGTCGGCTCGTTGGAGTCCTTCAGTATCCTTTTTGCCAGGTCGAGAGATATATCTTTCCCCATCAGGGATGCGTGCGCCAGCAGTCTTATGAGTGAACCTTCGAGTTCGCGTATATTCGAGGTGACATTTGCTGCTATGAAAGATATGATCTCATCGGGAATGAAGATCCCATCGCTATCAGCTTTCTTCTTGAGTATGGCAACTCTCATTTCGAAATCCGGGGGGCCTATGCCGGCTACCAGTCCCCACTGGAATCGGGATTTCAGCCTCTCCTCAAGTCCTTTGATCTGGGAAGGGGGGGAATCGCATGTGAGGACTATCTGTTTTCCTCTTTGATGAAGCGCGTTGAATGTGTGGAAGAATTCCTGTTGAGTCCTTTCCTTATTCACGAAGAACTGTATATCATCAACCAGGAGTATATCTGCCATGCGGTATGTTTTCCCAAACTCCACCGTGTTGTTATTTTTCATCGCCTCGATGAAGTCTTGTAGGAAACGCTCCGCGGATATGTATATTACCCTTGCCGCATTCCCTTCGGTAATGCAGAGATTTCCGATTGCCTGCAATATGTGGGTTTTGCCGAGACCGGCGCCTCCGTATATTACAAGTGGGTTGAAAGCTGTTGTTCCCGGAGCTTTCGCCACCGCGACGGTTGCTGCATGGGCGAACTGGTTGCTGCTTCCGATCACAAAATTGGAGAAGGTATATTTGGGGTTCAGGTTGGCCTTGAATGGAGGAGCCTGAACTGGTTCGGAGGGTGGTCTCATGTCTGTGACCGTTTGGGAGAAGCTCGGCGGTTCGGGGGCACTCTCATCTGTTATGGAGAAGGATATCTCGGGGGATAGAGATGTCTCATCCTGTATGGTTGATCTTATGAGATGGAAGTAGTTTTCCTCAAGCCATTCGGCGAAGAACGAGCTTGGGACTTCTATGACGATCGATTTGCTGTCGAAATTATCGCACCTTGTCGGCTTGAACCAGGTGTGGAAGCTCTGCTTGCTTATCTTTCTCTCTATTGAGAGGAGACACTTCGCCCATATCTCCGGAGGTGAGAGCTCAGTTCTGTCTGCCTGTGGTTCTGGAAGGATAGCCATCTTCTACAAGCCTTGGAGACTGTAAGTTATCAACATTTTTTGAAGGGAAAGTTTATAAATTTTATCTAAATCGTGAAAAAATAGAAATATCTGTAGTCTTTTTGGTTTTGTCGATAAAAAACAGATACTTAGGCTGAAAGAAATTGGGAAGACTTGCCATAAATGCCATGGAAAACCGGACCTTACATCGCAAAGATCTTCGAAGTTATCCACAAGTTATCCACACTGGGGGTAGTTCTAAGCTAAGGTGGAATCTGCCCTTTGTCAAGTGATTTTTTGGGATTTTTTCGACATTATTTTGGGTGTTCCTTCCTCGGACTGGGTTTGGCCCTTCGGTTCCATGGGTTTTTCAGAAAAAGCTTGACAGAAGATGTATGTAAGTTCTATATTATGAAGTTCTAGGGCAGAGTTTAGCATGGATATTATAGGGGGGTAATTTGAAGAGAACTTTTCAGCCTAGCAGAAGGAAGATGAAGAACAAGCACGGCTTCAGAGGGCGTATGAGGACCGCTTCGGGTCGCAAGATCATGAGCCGCAGAAGGAAGAAGGGTCGCGAAGTCCTTGTCAAGTGATTATGGTTGCCTTCGGTCGAACGGGTATAGGAGGTGTCATTTCAACTGGGCATAGGATTGACCGGCCCTTTTTGAGAGTGTGGTGGGTCGTGTCCGGGGAAGGGCCCAGAGTTGGTATCCTTATACCTCGCAAGTTCGGCAAGGCTTCTAAGAGGAACAGGGTGAGGAGGAGGCTGAGGGAGCTTGTGATGGAGAGGCTCAGGACGGTGGCTGTGCCGATTTGTATGGTGGTGAAGCTGAAGCAATATCTTGGGGAGGCGGATTACGTTGCAGTCCGTACTGAATTGGAGGATATGCTGGAATCGGTTCTCCAGAGGTTTGGGGAAGATACTGATACTTGCGGTTAGTGCATACAGGTCTTCTGTTTCCGTTGTCCTTCCGGATAGCTGCCGGTTCTATCCAAGCTGTTCGGAGTATGGCATTCAGTCCCTGAGGAAGTATGGTGCCTTCAAGGGGGGGATCTTGCTTCTGTGGAGGGTTTTGAGATGTAATCCCCTGTCGAGCGGGGGATATGACCCATTGAAGTAATCAGGAGGAGCAGTGTGGATATTAAGACCTTGATTGCGTTCATTATTATAGGGTTAGTGGTAGCTTTTATACCTTATTATCAGAGACTTGTCTCCCCTGGGGATAGGGTTGAGGAAGGCCCCGGGAGGCAGGAGGTTTCCTCGCTCTCTGAGGAGCCCGAGGAGAGCGAACAACCTGCAAAGGCGGAAGTCCTTTCGGAGAAGATAGTGCCTCATCCTCCCGCCGTTGAGGGAAGGCTTGTGCCGTTCAGAAACGGGGTTGTGGTGGGTGATTTTAGCACGAGCGGTGGGGTTGTGGTTAGCTGGAAGTTGAGGGATTACAGGCTGTCCGGGAATGGGCCGGTTGAGCTTGTGCCTGAAGGTGGAAGTGGCGGCGGCATATCTATCTATCAGGAGGGTCAGGCCCTTGATCTCAGAGGAGTCGAGTTTCTGCCTTCTGCCGATAGCCTTGTCGTGGGGCCTGGCGGTACTGGATCGATAGCTTTTGTGGCCGATTTGGGCGATGGAAGGAAAGTTAGGAAGCGGTTTTCCCTGACTTACGGCAGTTACGTTCTCGGTGTTGACGTTATGCTCCAGGGTTTCAAAGAGGCGGAGAGCGCTTTTGTATTTCACTGGGATGGTGGCATAGCCAACACGGAGAAGGGAGGGGAGGATTTCAGATTGCTAAAGGCCTTTACCTATATGGGTGGAGAGCTTGAGCCATTCGTGGTCAAGAAACCTGAGGGCCTCTCCGAGACGAGAAGCGGTGTATTGGATTGGGTGGCTGTGAGGAATAAGTATTTCCTTGCTGCGATAATCCCGAAGGAGTCGGGGGAATCTGAGGTGGGCCTTTACGGGGTGGAACACAAGGACCTGTCGTGGAAGAGATACGATATTTCGGTTAGGGGCAGTGTTGGAAATGGTGTTTGGGCCAGGGATTTAGTGTATATCGGTCCGCAGACCTACGATGATCTGAAGGCTTTCGGTGTGGGGCTGGAAGAGGTCATGGATCTCGGGGTCAAGTGGTTCCGTCCGATAGCTAAGGTTATCCTAAAGGTTTTCCTTCTCCTGAAGAGGGCTATTCCTAACTATGGTGTTGTTATAATAGTTTTTTCGCTCATTATAAAGATCCTCGTCTATCCTCTAACGCGCAAGACTTTTTCTGCTACGTCTAAGATGCAGGATCTTCAGCCGAAGATAACGGAGATCAGGCAGAAGTACAAGAACGATCCGCAGAAGATGAATAGCGAAATGATGAAGCTTTACAAGGAGCGTGGTGTCAACCCTGTTGGGGGATGTCTCCCTATGCTTTTGCAGCTCCCTGTATTCTTCGCCCTTTTTGCCGTTTTCAGGAACACCATAGAGCTCAGGCAGGCCGGGTTTGTGTTGTGGCTTAAGGACCTCTCGCAACCCGACCCGTATTATGTGCTGCCGATACTTATGGGGATCACGATGTTCATCCAGCAGAAGATGACGGTGAAGGATCCGAAGCAAGCAACGATGGTGTATGTTATGCCTGTGGTGATGACCTTCCTTTTTGTCAGGTTCGCATCCGGCCTTGTCCTCTACTGGACTATGTTCAACGTGTTAACCCTTGTACAACAACTCCTGTTGAAGGACAGAGCTTCCCCGGCTTAGGGAGCTGATTTGAAGCGCAGGGGGGAGCTTGAGGGCCAGCTCCCCTTCTTTTTTGGAGGGAATGGTTGCCGTTGGAGGAAGATACGATAGCTGCGATATCCACTCCTCTCGGTCAGAGCGGGATTGGCATAGTCCGTCTTAGCGGCCCTGATGCCTTGGAGATAGCCGGGAGATATTTTGTGGGGAAGGTTTCGCTTACCGGTGCAGAGGACAGGAAGCTGTATTACGGCAAGTTTGTTGAGGGTGGGGAGGAGGTGGATGAGGTGCTCGTGTCCGTTATGAGGGCTCCCCATTCTTACACCACTGAGGATGTGGTGGAGTTTAACTGTCACGGGGGAGGGGTTGTAACAAGGAGGGTCCTCAGCGTGCTTCTGAGTGGGGGAGCCAGACAAGCTGAGAGGGGCGAGTTCACCAAGAGGGCTTTCCTTGGAGGGCGGATGGACCTGGCTCAGGCCGAGGCGGTCATAGACCTTGTTGGTGCCAGAACCGATTGTGAGAGGAGGGCTGCGTTTTCCCAGCTTGATGGAAAGCTTTCGGAGAAGCTTTCTGAGCTGAGGAGTTCCCTTATAGGTTCCCTTTCCCTTATCGAGGCCTCCCTTGATTTCTCTGATGAGGATATCGAGATCGGAATTCAGGATATAGTCCGGTCCCTTTCCGGGGTCCTCGGTCAGATCGATTCCCTGATCGGATCATATTCCACAGGCAGATTTCTGAGAGACGGGGTCAAGACAGTGCTTGTGGGGAAGGTGAATGTGGGGAAGTCGAGCCTCATGAACTCCCTCTTGGGGGAGGATAGGGCGATAGTGACCTGCGTTCCCGGTACGACCAGGGATACGCTGGAGGAGTGGGTCGACATAGATGGTGTTGCTTTCAGGATTATAGATACTGCGGGACTGCGTGATACGGAGGATGTGGTGGAGGTGGAGGGGAGAAGAAGAACGGTGATGCATCTTGGGGAAGCCGATCTTGTGCTGGCGGTTGTCGATGCCTCCGGACCTCTGGATGGAGAGGACTTGGAGGTGGGCAGGCATGTATTCAGCAGGAGAAAGATCGTGGTTTTGAACAAATGTGACCTGGGTTTGAGGGTTGATGTTAGTAGTGTGAATGAGGTCTTCGGAGGGGGAAGGAGGGTGGAGGTCTCCGCCCTCACCGGACACGGTATGGCTGAGCTCAGGGCAGATATGGTTGATGAGCTTTTGGGAAACCGAAGCGCGGCCCCTGAGAGCGTTATGTTGACTAGGGAAAGGCACAGGGATTGCTTGGGCAAGGCGAGATCAGACCTGCAGAGCTCATTATTGGCGCTTAGGGAGAATGTGCCCCTCGAATTCGTGGCATCCGATGTTAGGGAGGCAGCCTCGTCTCTGGAGGAGATATCCGGGGGGACGACACCGGAGGATGTCCTTGACAGGATCTTCAGCGAGTTCTGTGTGGGGAAGTAAATGTTTCACGTGAAACATTCGGCCTGGAGGCTGTATTTATGGATGTTCCCTTCGATGTCATAGTTGTTGGGGGTGGACATGCCGGCTGTGAAGCGGCCCTTGTTTCGGCGAGAATGGGGTGCAGGGTCCTCCTCGTAACTATGAACCTTGATACGATAGCACAGATGTCCTGCAACCCGGCCATCGGCGGGCTTGCTAAGGGACATCTTGTGAGGGAAATGGATATACTTGGTGGGGAAATGGGCAAGGTCACGGACGCGGCGGGTGTGCAGTTCAGGATGCTTAACAGGTCCAAAGGCCCTGCTGTGTGGTCCCCCAGGGCACAGGCCGATAGGGTCTTCTACAGGATGGAGATGAGACGCAGGATTGAAGGTGAGCCCGGGATTCACATGAAACAGGCCCACGTTGTTGAGGTTCTCACCGATGGGATGAGGTCGGTCGGTGTGAGGACCGACACAGGGCTAGAACTCGTCTCCAAGACGGTTGTGCTAACCACGGGAACCTTCCTGAACGGCCTTATACACATAGGGCTTTTCCACTATCCTTCCGGGAGGGCAAGTGAAGCGCCTGCGGTTGGGCTTTCGGACCAACTCCGTTCCCTCGGCTTCTCTGTGGGGAGGCTCAAGACCGGGACCTCGCCCAGGGTCGATGGCAGGACTGTGGACACGGACGTCATGGAGCCGCAGTTTGGGGATGACCCGCCCCAGCCCTTCTCCCTTTCCACCGAGATGCTGTCCTTGGTGCAGCTTCCATGTTACCTGACGTATACTAGCTCCGAAACGCACGCTCTGATCAGGAGTGGCCTCGACAGATCACCTCTCTTCTCGGGGATAATAGAGGGAATAGGGCCACGCTATTGTCCCTCTGTGGAGGACAAGGTGGTAAGATTTCCGGAAAGGGAAAGACATCAGATATTTGTCGAGCCGGAGGGGCGCTCGACGGATGAGGTGTACATAAACGGTTTCGCCACAAGCCTTCCGGAGGACGTTCAGCTCAAGGCACTCAGGTCGATAAGGGGGATGGAGAAGGCCGAGATAACGCGTCCTGGCTATGCTGTGGAATATGATTTCGTCCAGCCCACAGAGCTCTATCCGAATCTCGAAACAAAAAGGATAAAGATGCTCTTCTTCGCCGGCCAGATAAATGGGACCTCCGGATATGAGGAGGCGGCAGCTCAGGGTCTTATGGCGGGGATAAACGCGACGCTTGCAGTAAGGGGTGAAGAGCCGTTCGTCCTTAAACGGTCGGAGGCATACATAGGTGTCCTCATAGATGACTTGGTGACGAAGGGTACAGATGAGCCCTACAGGATGTTCACATCAAGGGCCGAACACAGGCTCGTACTGAGGCAGGACAACTCGGACCTCCGCCTGGCCGAACACGCCCACCACCTGATCCTTATGTCTGAGTCGAGGTACTCAAGATATCTGGAGAAAAAGCAGAGAATCGCATCGATGATATCCGGCCTACATTCGTTCCACCTTGAGCCATCCCTCCTGAACCCTATACTCCTCTCGCTTGGGTCTTCCCCTGTGTCCGAGAAACTGGCCTCTTCCAGGATACTCAAACGCCCCGAGATATCGTACGCCTCACTGGAGCCTCTTCTCCCACCGGAGCTCCGTTGTGACCGCGAGACAGCCCTTGAAGTTGAAGTCCAGTTGAAGTACGAAGGCTATATATCCAGGGAAGAAAAACGCGTCCGCAAACTCGGGAGATTCGAGGCGATGGGCATCCCGATAGGGCTCGACTACAACTCTCTCAGCGGACTTTCCGTGGAAGCACGCGAAAAACTGGTACTTGTGAGGCCGCTTACGATCGGTCAGGCCTCCAGAATACCGGGTGTCAGGCCAGCCGACATATCCGTTCTCATGATGCACCTGGAGATAATGAGGCGAAAGAGGAAGGACATACAGGGGAGTGTTTCACGTGAAACATAAGGCCCCAAATTCAAGCTGGACAAGAGATTTTCTCCTGAGATGCCGGTCATCAGGGGTGGAACTGGGACAACCTGAGGCAGAGACCTTTGAAAGGTACCTGGAGCTAATAAGCGACTGGAACACAAAGGCCAACATTGTCTCAAGGCGCTCCGAGGACACAGCCAAGAACTTCATAGACTCATTGCTCGTGGCCTCCCACATACCCATTCCCCGCGCCTCTGACGTCATGGATATAGGTTCAGGGGCCGGCTTCCCCGGCGTCCCCCTGAAGATAATCAGACCCGACATAAAGCTGGTTCTGGTCGACTCAAAACGCAAAAAGATCCTCTTTCTGAAAAATCTCTGTCAGGAGATCCACATAGAGGCAAATATATTGCACATGAGAGCGGAAGATCTGAACCGGGATCCAGCGCATGTCGCCTCCTACGATCTTCTACTCGCCAGGGGGGTCGGATCAATCCTGAGGGTCTCCGAGCTTGGATTACCATTCCTGAGACAGGGGGGAACACTGGCGACCTACAAAGGCCGTGCGCTCAGCGCCGAACTTGAGGAATTCCTCTCCAGTCCGCTGACAGCACTCCTTCACGATCCCCAGGTCATATCCCTTTCTCGCACGGGTGGCAGGGGATATCTCGTCGCGCTCAAACGCGAGGCAAATTAGAAAGACAGATTCACGAACAGGTGCGGATTTTTTGCTTGCCACACAGTTTCTATTGTGATATATTCAATAGCCAAAAGGGTGATACGATGGAGGGAAAGGAGACTGCAGACTGCGGCACGCTCTACCTTGTAAGCACACCCATAGGGAACCTGGACGACATAACTACCAGGGCTGCAAGGGTGCTCACCGAGGTACATACAATAGCGGCCGAGGATACAAGGCGTACGGGCAAACTCCTCCTCCACCTCGGAATAAGGAACCGCATCACCAGCTTCAACGATTTCAACAAAGAGAGGAAATGGCCAGAGCTGATACGCGCCCTCGAGGATGGGAGGGATTTGGCCCTGGTCTCTGATGCCGGAACTCCCGGGATATCCGATCCGGGCTATTTTCTCGTGAACAGGGCGATCGAAACGGGCATAGAAGTAGTGCCCATCCCCGGCGTGACCGCCTTCCTTGCGGCCCTTGTTGTCTCGGGACTCCCGACTGACAGGTTCACCTTCGAGGGTTTCCTCGCTCCAAGGGGGAGCAAAAGAAAGGCCAGGCTCCAGTGCCTCGCGGACGAAGAAAGGACAATGGTCTTTTATGAATCCCCTCACCGGCTGCTCCGCACGCTCAAGGATATGCTCGCGGCATTCGGTGACAGGCCTGTCTCGCTGTCGCGTGAGATCACCAAGAAGTTCGAAGAGACCTCAAGGGGACGTCTCTCCGACATCATAGAAGCCTTCGGGGCCTCCAAGCCCAGAGGCGAGTTCGTCATAGTCTTGGGAGGCTCGCGAAGAAAGCTGTCCACGAAATGGTCAGATACATCCGGAGGTTAGATGGTTCTTGGAAAGCTCAAGGCCCCCTTCCTAAAAGTTCTTAGCCCCCTAAGCGGGTTTCTCGTCAGGACCGGGGTGGCCCCCAATCTCCTTACCCTATTCGGGTTAGCCGTCAGCTCACTGGCTGCCCTCCTGTTCGGCAAAGGGATGATACGCCTTGGGGGATTCATCATGCTCCTGGCCGGCCTGTTCGACACGATCGACGGTGAGGTCGCCAGGCGTTCCAACAGGGTGAGCAACTTCGGAGCATTCCTTGACTCAACTCTCGATAGATACTCTGAGATCCTCGTATTCTTGGGAATCGGCCTTCACTTTGTACGAAACGGCTACAATGCAGCCACGATCTTCCTTTTTTTCGCCCTCACCGGTTCCCTCATGGTAAGCTATACCAGGGCGAGAGCTGAGGGCCTCGGCGAAACCTGCCAGGTCGGCCTCATGCAGAGGACAGAGAGGGTTGTCGTCGTTGCACTTGGTGCCCTGATCGGCAGGGACGCTCTGGTCGGAGCTATAGCGATAGTGGCCGTACTGTCCAATTTCACTGTTCTCCAAAGGATAAGCTACGTCCGCAGAAGCATCGCCCATCACGACATGGATCAGACCGTCAGACCTGATCAAAAAGTACGTAACACTTTCAGAAAACAGGAGTTATCAGATGAGTGAGGACAAAGTAAGAGTTGCCATAATAGGGGCTGGGAACTGCGCCTCTTCCCTCGTGCAAGGGGTACACTACTACCGGGAAGCCAAGGAGAATGACCTGATCCCGGGTCTCATGCACGTCAATCTCGGCGGGTACCATATCCGAGACATAGAGTTCACGGCTGCCTTCGACATAGACAAGAACAAGGTCGGCAAAGACCTGAGCGAGGCGATATATACAAAGCCGAACAATACCTACAAGTTCACCGATGTCCCCAACCTCGGTGTCAAAGTCGAAAGGGGCATGACCCACGACGGTCTCGGGAAGTATCTCTCCGAGATAATAGAAAAGGCGCCCGGACCGACATCAGATATCGTCGGCATCCTCAAGGAGACCAAAACAGACGTTGTGGTAAGCTATCTCCCTGTCGGGAGCGAGGAGGCCACCAAGTGGTATGTCGAGCAGATCCTCGATGCGGGCTGCGGCTTCGTGAACTGCATCCCCGTATTCATAGCCAGCCAGCCCTACTGGCAGCAGAGGTTCGAGCAGAGGGATCTCCCTGTCATAGGCGATGATGTCAAATCACAGGTCGGCGCGACGATAGTCCATCGTGTCCTGACACGCCTCTTCCGCGACAGAGGCGTGCGACTTGAGAGGACAAGCCAGCTCAATGTCGGCGGCAATACAGATTTCCTGAACATGCTCGAGAGGTCCAGGCTCGAATCGAAAAAGATCAGCAAGACGAACGCCGTCACCTCACAGCTCGACTACAAGCTCGACCCCAAAGATGTCTACATAGGGCCGAGCGACTATGTCCCCTGGCTCCTTGACAGGAAATGGTGTTACATAAAGATGGAAGGACAGACATTTGGGGATGTTCCTCTTGAACTTGAGCTGAAGCTCGAGGTATGGGATTCCCCAAATTCGGCGGGTGTTGTCATAGATGCGATAAGGTGCTGCAAGCTTGCCCTCAACAACGGGCTCAAGGGAGCCATAAAGGCGCCATCAGCCTACTTCGCGAAAACTCCGCCGAAACAGTATACCGACTCCGAAGCCCGCGACATGGTTCAGGAATTCATAAAGAAATACGGAAAGAAAGCCGAGAAGAAATCCGGCAAAAACAAGGTATAGAGGAGCATGTTCGTAACCTTCGAAGGGATAGACAAGAGCGGCAAGACCACTCAAGCCAGGCTCCTAGCCGAGGAACTGGAGCTCAAAGGATACGATGTCATCCTGACAAGGGAGCCCGGTGGAACGCAGACCGCCGAAAAAGTAGGTGCCCTGCTCAAGGACCCTTCGAACACGGATCTACAACCCATTGCTGAGCTTTTTCTCGTTATGGCAAGCAGAAACCAGCATACGCTCAGCCTCATTCTGCCTTCCCTGAAGCAGGGAAAGATCGTCATATCCGACAGATATTCCGACTCCACCTTTGCGTACCAGGGTTATGGACGAGGGATCGATCATGGGCTCATAGAACAGCTCAACCGGATCGCCACTTCCGGCCTGAATCCTGAAATCACGATCCTGATCGACATACCGCCGGAACTCGTAGCCGAGAGGATAAGGCTCTCAAGTACTGTGCCCGACCGCCTTGAGCGGGAAGGGCCAGGCTTCCTCAGCATGGTCCGGGAAGGTTACATCCGCATGGCTGAATCCGAGCCTGACAGGTTCATAGTTATGGATGGAATGGACGAAGTCTCGAAGATACAATCCGGGATCAGATCCGAGGTGTTTAAAAGGCTTAACAAAGCAAACTAAGGGAGTGTTTCCTGTGAGACAGTTTCGAAGCAAATTCAATATAGGGGCTCTTGCAGTCCTTGTTGTCGTAGTAATCGCTATGGTTTCCTTCCATATATGGGCCTCCAGCAGCGATTTCTACCGCGCTCTTGACAAGAGCATCCATCTCTTCGGCACGGTCTACAGCAAGGTCGTTGAGAACTACGTCAGGGAAGTCAACCCTGAAGACCTGATGATCTCCGGAATAGATGGAATGCTGAGCCAGCTGGATCCGTACAGCGAATTTTTTGAAAGGGATGACTACGAGCAACTTCGGATCGATACCACGGGCAAATTCGGTGGACTCGGCATATACATAGATATAACGGATGGGTCCCCTACAGTGATATCACCGATAGAGGGTACTCCTGCAGACAAGGTTGGTCTTTTGGCAGGGGATAAGATAATCAAAATAGACGGGGAGTCGACCCAGGGCAAATCGATCCGTGAGGTAGTATCAACGCTGCGCGGTGAACCCGGTACGAAGGTCACGGTGACAATAGGGAGGGAAGCGCAGGAACCGAAAGATTTCACCATAGAAAGGGCCATAATAACTGTCAAGAGCGTAACCTACTTCGGAGAGATCTCACCTGGCATAGGATACGTACGACTCGCCCGCTTCTCCGCCGCCTCAGGCAAGGAGACTGAAGATGCGATCCGAGAGCTAAGGGAGAGAAACGCGAGTGCTCTCATACTCGACCTCCGCAGAAACCCCGGAGGACTCCTCGAGGAGGCATCAGCCGTTGCTGACAAGTTTCTCGCGAAGGGGAAACTCATAGTCTCAACGTCCGGCAGGAAGATCAAACCTGAAGACTTCTATGCCCACGAGAACCCTGTAGCCGGAGATCTGCCCCTCGTCGTACTTGTGGATGCAGGAAGCGCCAGCGCCTCTGAGATTGTCGCAGGTGCGGTACAGGATTCCGACAGGGGTGTGATTATCGGAGAACAGACCCATGGGAAAGGTTCCGTACAAACTGTCATACCGATGTCGAACGGCGACTCGGCCCTCAAGCTGACCACTGCTTACTACTATACACCCAGCGGAAGGAACATAGACAGTGGAGGATATGTTACCGCCCCTTCCAGAGATGCCCGCTCAGACTCAGTCCGCACGGACTACAGAACCCTCAACGGAAGGCCCCTGAGGGGCGGCGGCGGTATTACCCCTGACCTGGAGGTCAAGGCCAGACGTTCGGGCAGGTTCTCCGGGGAGCTCGCAAGGGCGGGGATCTTCTTTTCCTTTGCGGTCCACTATGTCGCTGTGCACCCTGACATTGACCACAACTTCACAGTAGATGAAGGTGTCCTAAAGGAATTCAGGGAATTCATAGAGGATCCCAAACGCAACTTCCGCTACCGTGCTCCAGGGGAGTCCCAGGTGGAGGAACTCGAAAAGATCGCTCAGGAGAATGGCTACAGCGAAGGCATAAAATCCATCCTACACGAGCTCAAGGAAGCACTTGGATCGAGGAAAGAGAGCGATTTCGAAAAGGATATTGACCTGATAAAGATGGCCATAATGAGGGAAATAGCCTCGAGCAAATGGGGCTCCGAGGCCGGCATGGAGGTTGCTTTCCCTTATGATAACCAGATCCAAGCCGCAGTGGAACTCCTGAGAGATCAGGCCAAGTATATGGGGATACTGAGGGGGAAGGATGTCTTAGAGAAGGTAAAAGCTGCAAAGGCTGTTGAATGATTTCAGGAGATATAGGGTCTGACATCCTGAGTTTGGCTTTTCTGATCTGTATAGGAGTTGCCGCCGGATTTTCATCCGGGCTCCTCGGGATCGGGGGAGGGGTCATCCTCAACCCGATCCTGTTGTTTTTTCTGAGAAACCGGGGTGTCCCGTGGGAAGCAGTTACCCATACAGTTTTCGGCACGAGCCTCATGGTAATAGTCTTTAGCTCGACAGCGAGTGCCTATCATCACAACTCCAAGGGGAGAGTCCTCTGGCATATCTCTCTGCCGCTGGCCTTCGCCAGCATATTGGGCGTGTTCGCCGGGTCTTACCTTGCGGCACACACACCCGGGCTCATGCTCGCCAAGCTCTTCGGTTTTCTCCTCATTGCTGCATCCCTGAGAATGTTTATGCCTCTGGAAAACAGGGGCTCGGATGAAGTGCGGTCCGGACTACTTTCGGTTGTTCCCATAGGGATCGTGACCGGTTTTGTATCATCGATGTTTGGAGTCGGAGGAGGTGTCGTTTCAATACCGCTTATGGTGGTCATCCTACATGTACCGGTGAGGCAAGTCGCCGGGACTTCAAGCGCTGCAATAATCATAACGGCAGTCGCCGGGATGCTCAGATATATATACTACGGATGGGGTAATCCACTTGTACCGTCTCCGTCCCTGGGTTATGTTCTCTGGGGAGCGGCGATCCCTCTGGCTTTCGGGAGCGTATTCGGGGCCAGGCTGGGTGCAAACGTGAACTTCAGGCTGAACGCCCTATGGCTTCGTCGGACATTTGCGATTTTCCTCCTCCTTGTGGCCTTCAGGATCATAATCTCCAGTCGGTAAACCCTGTTTCTAAAGAAAAGATATGAGGGGTAATATGAAAGAGGTCAAGATAATCATAAAACCGGAAGGCAAGGCTGTATCCACTCCGTCCGGTTCAAGTTTCCAGGAAGCCATCGCAGGAGGTGGCATAACGATAAACACTCCCTGTGGTGGACTTGGCAAGTGTGGAAAGTGCCTGGTCCAGGTCGTCGAGGGTGATTTCCCTGCCACAGATGTGGAAAAGCGCTTCATATCCGATGAGAAGCTTTCGGAAGGATACCGTCTTGCCTGTCAGATGAAAGTGACCTCCGACTGCACGGTGTTTGTCCCTGAGGAGACCAGGGTCAGGGCCAAGAGAATACTCTCCTACGGGGTAGAAAGGGAGGTGAAGCTCAACCCTCAGACCAGGAAGGTCTTTCTCAGGCTGGAAGAGCCAACTGTGGAGGACAACGTCGCCCATTGCGAGAGGATCAGGCGGGATCTGGGGGTAGCAAAGCTGAGCTTCGAACACGAGGTACTGCAACACCTCCATTCCATCCTTTTGGACAACAGCTTCTCAGCCACTTTTGCCCTTGACGGGGATATTGTGACCTCGGTTGAGGCGGGGGATACCTCTGGATCGCTCCTCGGGGTGGCCTTCGACATAGGGACGACCACTGTCGTCGGAAAGCTCTTCGATCTAAGGACGGGGGAAAACCTCAGCTATGCCTCTGCGATGAACCCTCAGACCACCTTCGGGGAGGATGTGGTATCGAGGATCAATCACACTATAACAAATCCGGAGGGGCTTTCCCGTCTCCAGTCGGAGGTTGTGAAAGTCATAAACATGATAATCTCCGAAGCCTGCAGCCAGGCTGGCGTCAAAACGGACCAGGTATATGAGGTTGTAGCTGTCGGAAACACCACGATGAACCACCTCCTACTGGGCATAAACCCCGCAAGCCTGGCGAGTTCCCCCTATGTTCCGGTTGTCACCGACCCGGTCAAGGTAAAGGCTTCCGAGCTCGGGATCAGGATAAACAGGTGTGGAAAGCTATACGTGTTGCCAAATATCGCAGGGTTCGTCGGGTCTGACACAGTTGCCGTTATACTCTCTACAGGGCTAATGGAAAGCAGGAAAAACAGGCTTGCCATAGACATAGGTACAAACGGGGAAATAGTTGTCGGCTCCAGAGAAAGGCTGGTATCATGCTCCACAGCCGCCGGTCCTGCCTTTGAAGGGGCCCGCATCTCCCAGGGGATGAGGGCTGCTGACGGGGCCATAGAAGGCGTTGCCATAACGGATGGCACTGTCGAATTAAAGATCATCGGCGGAGTTGCCCCGCGGGGCATATGCGGCTCCGGGCTCTTCGATGCCGTAGCCCAGCTTCTCATGTACGGCATAGTCGACTCGACCGGTAGAATCCTCGACCCCGACGAGCTGGATGGAAAGATTCCGGGATCCCTGTCAAAGCTCATAGACAGAGATGAATTGGGAAACAGGTTCATCCTCGTGTCCGCCGAAGGCGACAGGAGGGAGATAGCACTGACCCAGAGGGACATAAGGGAAGTCCAGCTTGCCAAGGGAGCCATCTCATCAGGTGTAAAGATTCTTCTGAAGGATCTCGGCCTGGACTTTGATGACATAGAAGAGATTCTGATCGCCGGCGCTTTCGGAAACTACATACGCAAGGAACACGCGATAAAGGTCGGTGTTATACCGCCTGTACCTCTCGAGAAAGTCACCTTCGTCGGCAATGCAGCCGCCATGGGCGCACAGATGGCTCTCCTTTCGAGGGGGGTGAGGGAGAAAGCGGTTGAGATCTCCAGGTTCACAGAATATATAGAGCTTGCCGGAAGGCCAGATTTCCAGGCCGAATTTGCCGAGGCCATGTTCTTCTGAGATGTCGGATACGATTCCTGAAAGGCCATTTCTGGGGATCACTGCTGGTGATCCTGCGGGGATAGGTCCTGAGATAGTTGTGAAGGCCCTCGCTGATCCCGAGTTTCATGAGAGGGCCAGGATAGCCGTGATTTCGGACCCCTATCCGCTCGAAGAGGCGTTCGGAATCTCGAAGCTCGAGTTTGAGCTCAGGCCGATCTCCTCTCCCAAAGATGGCGATTACAGGGCAGGTGTCCTGAACGTGATACCGACGGGCGTTCTCAGTGGACCTGTCTTCCCCGGGAGCGTACAATCGGAAGCTGGCAGGGCCGCATATTCTTACATTGAGAAGGCCATTGAGCTTGCCATGGATGGAAGGCTGGATGCGATCTGCACAGCACCTATTAACAAAATGTCACTCAGGGCAGCAAACATCCCCTATTTGGATCATACTGAGATCCTCAGAGTGAAGACGGGTGCCCCTGAGGCCCTCTCTTTCTTCGATGTCCGCTCGGTAAGGATCTTCTTCCTCACACGCCATATACCTTTCAGGGATATCCCCTCGGAAGTGACACGGGACAAAATCTCGAAGATGCTTGTGCTTTGTGACAGGTTTTTGAGGGATTTTGGACTTGAGAGACCAGCTATAGCGGTAGCTGCCCTTAACCCTCACGGGGGCGAAAGAGGGCTTTTCGGGAACGAGGAAATTGAGTCCATACTCCCGGGTATCGAGGACGCAAGAGAGAAAGGCATCGAGGCCTCCGGACCGATACCGGCAGATGCGGTCTTCCAGCAAGCGCTTATGGGGAGATACGATGCGGTTCTATCTCTCTACCATGACCAGGGCCACATAGCGGCAAAATGCATAGACTTTTACGGGACCGTAAGCATAACTGTCGGTCTACCGTTTCTGCGGACTTCGGTCGATCACGGAACCGCCTTTGACATAGCCGGCAAAGGGGAGGCAAATCCCGCAGGAATGAAGGAAGCGATAAAAGCTACTATCACCTACACGCTTGCGCTAAAGGAACACCGTGGGCTTTAGCCCTTCTATCTCATCCCAAGGACGTCCCCCATATCGTACAGACCTGACCGTGCTTCTGCTACGAATCTGATTGCACGCAACGCACCGACTGCAAAGGTGTCGCGGCTTGAGGCGCGGTGTACCAGCTCGATCCTCTCACCCGGGGCCGCGAATATGACAGTGTGTTCTCCCACTATATCTCCGCCCCTCACGGAATGTATACCGATCTCTTGCGGATTTCTCTCCCCTGTTATCCCCTCTCTGCCGTAGATCCCCACCCTGTCGAGGTCCCTGCCGAGGGATTCGGCCACGGCCTCCGCCAGTTTCCTCGCTGTACCGCTCGGAGCGTCCTTCTTGAACCTGTGATGTGCCTCGACTATCTCGATATCATACCCATCCCCAAGTATTCTGGAGGCTTCGGCCGCAAGCCTGAATAGGAGGTTTACCCCCACGCTGAAATTCGGGGCATAGACACAAGGTACCCCCTCGACATTCCTCCTGAATTTAGCCATCTGATCGGCGGAGAACCCCGTTGTTCCGACCACGATGGCCTTGCCCAGCTTCCCTGCCACTTCGGAGGCAGCCAGTGTGGCCTCAGGAGACGTGAAATCGACAATCACATCCCCTTTCTCGGCGGCCTGAGGGAGGTCGGAGCTCAGCTTGACCCCAAGCTCACCTATTCCGGCAGCCTGACCGACATCTTTCCCCATGTCCCCATGATTCGGTCTCTCCGTTGCGCCAGAAAGCTCGAGGTCATCGGCCTCGCTCACCAGAGATACGAGCCTCCTGCCCATCCTGCCGCAGGCACCACATATAACAACCTTGATCATCCCCCTGCTCCTTCTCTTTTACACCTGAAATCCAAAGTCCCTGAGAGTAACGAGGAGCCTCTCCACGTTCTTATCCGACATCTTGTACAGCGGAAGCCTGAGTTCACCGACTCCCTTTCCCAGGAGGTTCATCGCTGTCTTCACGGGGCCAGGGTTGGTCTCTATAAACATGGCGGTAGACAAGGGATATAGCTTCCTGTGCAGCTCGAGAGCCCTGTTGGCGAATCCGCCATCGAAATAGCGGATCATATCGGCCACTTCTCTGGGAGCTATGTTTGCGGTAACCGAGATAACACCCTTGCCGCCTATTGAGAGGATCGGCAGGGCCAACATATCGTCCCCTGACATCAGGACGAAATCTTCTCTGCAGAACAGGGTAATCTCGGTCATCTGTGACAGATCCCCGCTTGCCTCCTTAACCCCGGCTATGTTCTCCATCTCGGAGAGCCTTGACAGGGTATCCGGAAGTATGTTTATCCCCGTCCTTCCGGGAACATTATATATTACGATAGGTATGGGAACCTCCTCAGCTATGAGCTTAAAGTGCTGATATAAACCCTCCTGAGTGGGCTTGTTGTAGTACGGAGTTATGACAAGCGCACCATTGGCCCCCACCTTGGCGGCATGCTTCGTAAGCTTAACCGCTTCCTCTGTGCTGTTGGACCCTGTACCAGCCACCACCGGGATCCTTCCTGCAGTGGCCTCGACCGTAAGGGATATGACTTCCTCATGCTCCTCGTGTGAGAGGGTGGCAGATTCCCCTGTCGTCCCGCATGGAACTATTCCGTCCGATCCGTTCTCAATATGGAAATCCACAAGCTCAGTCAGCTTGCTCCGGTTTACCTTACCATCCTTAAAGGGTGTAACCAAGGCGACAAAAGATCCTCTTAGATTCAGCATAAGGCCCTCCTGGCATTTCAGATTGTTCTAAGATGTGTATATACCAAAAAAGTTCTCCATTCCAACACCTGCTAAAGATCCTGATCTCTTCAATCTGATGTCGGTTGGTCAGTTGGGTACAATCAAATTTCCATTGATCAGCGTCTCATATCCGCCCTGACATCATTTCCATAGCCCTCGCGGCCACCTTCCTTGCGGCCCCACCTTCCCCAAGCTTTCCCCTGGTTTCCAGAAGCGTTCTCCTGAGTTCGGACATTCTGCTGCTATCGCCGAGAATGTCGATGGCGTTTTCGGCTATCCTTTCCGGCTTTGCCGCCCACTGTATGTATTCCGGGACAACCTTCCTTCCGGCGACAACGTTTGCCAGGGCGATATTAGGTATGCTGACGACCCATTTGCCCACAAGGTACGACAGAGCCGAAGTCTTATATATGACGATCATGGGGGTTCCGAGCATGGCCGATTCCAGGGTAGCTGTGCCTGATGCCACAAGGAGGATATCCGCGTTCTTCATGATCTCATAAGTCATCCCTCTTACAGATTTCAGCTTCAGTTTCTCGTACTTTGAGGAGATATCGGAGTAGAGGTCTTTTCTGACAGTCTCCACAGATCCTGCAACGAATGCAGCACTGTCCAGCCTATCGTTCATAATCTCTGCTGCTTTCAGCATTATCGGGAATATCATCCTTATCTCCTGGGTGCGGCTTCCCGGCAGGAGCCCCACAAGGGTTCTACATCCGTTGAGGTTCAGCTTCGTAAGGAACTCCTTCCTAGATAACTTCGGTTTCACTATATCTAAGAGCGGATGTCCGACAAACTCGACATCCATCCCATATCTTCTGAATATGGGAACTTCAAAAGGGAAAATGACAGCCATGACATCAACCCGTTCGGCTATCTTTGGTATACGCGAAGCTCCCCAGGCCCAGACCTGAGGGGCGATGTAGTAAAGTGTAGGTATACCGAGCTTCCCTGCGAGTTTGGCCAGTCTGAGGTTAAATCCTGGGTAGTCTATGGGTATAAATATGTCAGGTCTGTCTTTCTCGAGCACCTTGCTCATGGCCCTGAAGGTCATCCATATGGAGGGGAAGCTCTTTAGTGTTTCGGAGAACCCCATCAATGCCGAGCCGGATATATCCTTCAACAGCCTCATACCTTCCCTTTCCATCAGAGGACCGCCCATCCCAAATACTGAGGCCGAGGGGTCAAGATTCTTAAGCTCATGCACGAGCGCCGAGCCGTGCAGGTCTCCAGAGGCCTCCCCTGCAACTATCATTATTTTCCTACAGACTTCTCCCAAAGTACCACCTCAAGACAAGCAGTATCACTACGGCAAATATCGCTCTGAAAGTGCTCCGTTCACTCAATAGGGCCTTCCGGAGGTCCGGGTGCTCTGTGGATCTCTCCTCATACGGGGACAGCCTGGGCATGATCCTTGGGACCCGTGAAGCGTACCTATCGTATTTCTCCCCGAAAAGGTTCCTGAGCTTCTTCTCCTCAAGCGATATTATCGCACCGTATTGTACGGCGAAGGCCGCTGTCAGAACCATGAGCATCCAGGGCATCCAGGCCCGTGAGGCTATGCAGAGTCCAGAAGATATGAGGAAGTTGCCAAGGTAGAGGGGATTCCTGAGATATGCGTATGGCCCGTCCGTAACCAGGGCTTTTGCTCCGACCTTCCTTGTCCTTGTGGCTGGTCCCGCGTAGCTAACGCCCCATATCCTCAAGGCTTCTCCCAAAGCTGTCACAGGGAAACCGATAGCAAAGCTCAGGGCATTCGGCCTGGCTAGGACTAATATAAGAATTACAAGGGGGATCGGCGTGTAGCTCCTTGCTCTGAACAGGAGCTCCCCCAGACCTCCCTTTTCGGATCCTGGCATGGCTTTCTCGAGGTAGAAAGCTCTCAGAGGTCAGCCCAAAGGCTTACCATCCATTCTCGAAAGTGTCTCCTTAACCTCATCCGAGACCTTGAGGGCAATCTCCAGGGCCTTTCTTCCATCCCTGCCGGACACGGTTGGCGGGGTACCCTTGGCCACAGAGTTTAAGAAGGACTTGAGCTCAAGCTCGAGGTGGTCGCCCGGCGGGGGCACGATCTTCTCATACGCTATATGGACTCTCTTTACTCCAAGTCCTATGTCTCCCAGAGGTGCTTCTACTCCGCCGCTGCCTCCTACCCTGTATATCTCAGCCTCGCCTTTCAGGAAATCAAGGGCGAAATAGGCATCTTTCTGGAAGATCCTCATCCTCCTCATCTTTCTGTTGGAAATTCGGCTTGCGGTCAGGTTAGCAACGCATCCGCCTTCAAAGGATATCCTGGCGTTCGCTATATCCACGGTATCCGAAACTACCGCCACTCCTGCCGCCTGTATCTCTTCGGGCTCGCCTCTGACCAGGGCCAGAGCTATATCTATATCGTGTATCATCAGATCGAGGATCACCGCTGTATCCGTGCCACGGGGGGTGAAAAGCGCAAGGCGGTGAGCCTCTATAAATTTCGGATCGATCTCCTTCCCTTCGATCGCCTTCAGCGCCCTGTTGAACCTCTCTATATGCCCCACCTGAAGCACAAGGCCCTTCTTCTCTGCTACCTCTACTATCTCGTCAGCGTATTCCAGTCTGTCAGCGATCGGCTTTTCCAGCATGACGTTCACTCCACACCTCAGGGCTTCCACAGAGATTTCGTAATGGGCGACTGTTGGCACGACAATGCTCAGGGCATCGACCTCCCTGAGCAAGTCACCATAGCTTTTGAAAGCCTTTGCCCCCAGTTCGCGGGCAACCTCGACAGCCCTCTTTCCATCAATATCGAAGACACCTATGAGGTTTGCACCCTTCATACCGCTGTATATCCGGGCGTGGTGTCTGCCAAGGTATCCGACGCCGACGACCCCGACCTTGAGGATTTTCCCCATATCTTCGCCTCCAGCGGCTTCAGAGTTCAGAGGGGGGCTATTTTATTATTCCCCTTTCGCTCGACTCTATGAATTCCACCAGCATCCTGATCTCAGGTATAGGTTCCACCTCTTCCCTGATCCTCTCCAGGGCTTGTGTTGTATTCAACTCCGAGCGAAAGAGGATCCTGTAGGCTTTCTTAAGGATACTCATAGTCTCGGGAGTGAAACCTCTCCTCCTAAGACCTATCGAATTAAGCCCCAAAGGCTTAAGTGGCTCCCCTGCTGCCCTTACGAAAGGAGGAACATCTTTGGGGATCCTGTAGCCGCCACCTATGAAACTGTGCTGGCCTATCTTAACCCATTGGTGTACGGCAACAAGCCCACCGAGTATCGCGTAGCTCTCAATGACCACATGCCCAGCAAGGGAGGCGCAATTTGCCATTATGACATGGTCCCCAATCACACAATCGTGGGCAACATGCGCGTAGGCCATTATGAGGCAATCACTGCCGACAACTGTCTTCAACCTATTAGCGGTTCCGCGGTTGAGTGTGGCAAACTCCCTTATGACTGTCCTGTCACCCACCTCGAGGGTTGTCTCCTCTCCGGAAAACTTCAAATCCTGAGGTGCGGTGCCGATGACTGCGCCACAGTGGATCTGGCAGTTTCTCCCGAGGGTAGTTCCCTTGGCTATGAGGGCATGAGGCCCTATCTTTGTCCCCTCTCCTATCCTTGTTCCTTCCTCAATTACAGCAAAGGGGCCTATGGAGACCCCTTCATCGATCTCAGCTTCTGAACTCACTATAGCTGCAGGGTGTCTTTCGGACAATTGGGACCCCTTTTCCGGTCAAGTTTAGAGGTTCCCTCCCCTCACATCCTCCCTATCGACGACTATGGCCATCAGCTCGGCTTCCGACACAAGATCCTGGTCGACATATGCCTTCCCAAGCATACGAAATATATTTCGCCTCTGCTTCAACATCTCAAGCTCGAGTCTGAGTTGGTCTCCGGGAACTACGGGTTTTCTGAACTTGGCTCTGTCTATACCCATGAAATACACAAGCTTCTTCTCCGGCTCCTCTGATCCGTTCAGCAGGAGCACTCCCCCTGCCTGTGCCATCGCCTCTATCTGCAGGACTGCTGGCATGACAGGCTGTCCGGGGAAATGGCCATTAAAGAACTGCTCGTTTGCTGTAATATTCTTAAGCCCTATAACCCTTTCGCCGGGCACCAGGTCTATTATCCTGTCGACCAATAGGAAAGGATATCTATGGGGCATTATTTTCTGTATCGCATTGACATCCAGGACGAATTTATCGCTCTTTATATCCTGGTACTTGCTTGTTATAAGCTTTTTCTCGTATAACTTCCTTATCCTTCTCACAAGTTCTATGTTCGCGGCATGACCCGGATTTACCGCCATAACGTGCCCCCTTATCGGCACGCCCAAGAGCGCCAGATCCCCTATAAGGTCGAGTACCTTGTGGCGGCAGTACTCGTTTGGAAAGCGGGTAGGGGTATCATTCAATATACCGGATTTTCCTACTTTTATTTCCCCTCTTATCCCGAAAAGCCCTCTTAGCTGCTCAAGCTCCTCCCCGTCAACTTCCTTGTCAACTATAACGAGGGCATTTTCGAGGTTTCCTCCCTTTATGAGTCCCTGTTTCCTGAGGGGACCGACGTCGCTCAGGAAGCAGAAGGTTCTGGCGGAGGCATATTCTCTGACAAACTCCTCCGAGAGTGAAAACATAACCGTGTACTGGGTTCCGACCTTGGGATTCCTGGGATCGCTGAGGAGGGTTATCTTGAAATCGTCCGATGGAAGTACCGCAAGGTCCGTACCCTTCTCCTTTAATTCATCGTAGTGGATGGTCTGTTCTATTATGAGGTAATCTTTGGGTGAGCTCTGCTCAACTATTCCGGCCGCATTTAGGGTATCGACGAATATCTGGGCACTGCCATCACCGACAGGCGGCTCATTCCCATAAACCTCGACACATATGTTGTCTATCTCAAGCCCCATAAGGGCAGCAAGTAGATGCTCGACGGTTTTAACTTCGTAGTTCCCGATAGCGAGAGTCGTTCCTCTCGATATATCTATGACATGTTCTATATCCGCTGGGACCTCCGGGTGTTCCGGGATATCCGCTCTTATGAACTTAACACCTGTATTTATCGGCGCCGGTTTGAAAACTACTGTTGTCCTATTGCCCGTGTGAAGTCCTACGCCGGAGCAGGAAGCCTCTTTTGCTATTGTGCATTGTGGCCTCATCATGGCTACACCTTTCTCCTGCTGTTCTCAATTCTTTTCTCGAGGGACTCTATCCTTTTCTCTTGATCGCGAATCTTCTTAAGCAGCTCCGGAAGCTTAGCCTGAGCTGCCTCTATCCTCTTGGAGTTGGCATGTGGACGTGCTGGGTAACCTGAAACCATGGCTTTCGGAGGGACCGATTTCGTAACCCCGGCCTGTGCCCCTACCATCGCTCCATCCCCGATCTCTATGTGTCCGGCAAATCCGGCCTGCCCACCTATCCAGGCACCAGAACCTATATGGGTGCTTCCAGCGACCCCAGCCTGCCCGCTTATCACCGTGTTCTCGCCTATGGTGACGTTATGGCCGATTTGCACAAGGTTATCTATCTTTGTCCCTTTCCCTATCCTCGTAACACCAAGGGTTGCCCGGTCGACGGCGGAGTTCGCTCCTATCTCCACGTCGTCCTCTATCACAACGTAACCTACCTGCGGGATCTTGTGATGTACTCCTCCTTCGAATGCAAAGCCGAAACCATCGGCTCCGATCACTACTCCGGGATGTAATATTACCCTACTTCCGATGACCGTACGCGGTCCCACGGTGACATTGGGATATATTATGGCATCATCCCCTACGGAGGATCTCTCACCGATCACGGATCCCGCGCATATGACTGTCCTGTCACCTACAGCACAACTATCCCCTACAATAGCATAGGGCCCTACAGCCACGTCTTTTCCGAGACGGGCATTCCTTCCTATGAGTGCAGCCGAGTGTATGCCTGTAGGGAGGTTTTCAGGCTTAGTATGAAAAAGCTTAAGGACCTGGAATAGGCAGAAATTCGGATTGGGGGATATGAGGGCAGTTCCCTTTACCTCACTGCTGAAGTCTGGTGGAACTATCACAGCAGATGCACGAGTTGTCCCAAGGAACTTCCTGTACTTTCTATTCCCGAGGAAGGTTATCTCCCCTTTGGCAGCTGACTCTATGGGTGCAACCCCGGTTACAGTTATGGATCCAGGACCCTGGAGTTCGGCGCCTATCCTGGAAGCTATTTCTGATAAAGTAAAGGCTGTCAATTCTCGGCTGCTCTGCAACTATTTGGCTTCTTTGTTAAGTTCTTTTATTATTCTATCTGTAAGATCATGTTTGGGATTAGCATAAACTATGCCCATGGGAGCGACATCGAATATGAAATCGAATTTCTCCTCCTCGCCGATATCCTGTATAACAGAGTTTATCTTTTCGAAGATCGGCCTCGAAAGCTCATCCCTCTTCCTGGCTATTTCTCCGGTGTTGGGATCGAAGATCTGGCCCATGAACCTGTCATAATCTTCCCTCCTGCGGCTTATTTCTTGCTCCATCTTCTGCTTTCTCTCCTCGCTCAAGAGAAGCTTCTGGCTTTCGTACTTCGACATCAGGTCCTCGACCTCCCTCTGTCTGGATTCAGCCTCCCTCTGTTTACTCTGCAAGAAACCGTCGAGCCCTTTCTGGGCGTCAAGGTAGGGTTTATATTCTGAAAGTATGGTTGCAGAGTCTATGTACCCGAGCTTTAGATCTTCAGAAGCTACCCTCTGTGGCAACCCGGCTAAGAGGATAAGGAAAGACGCTGAAACCAGCTTTCTGAAACTCATTTTTCACCTCCGGTTTTCTCATTTTGGGCTTTCCTCGCAAGCTCATCTATTACCCCTTGGGTGAGGTCGTATTTCTTTTCGGCGTGGACTACGCTCAGGGGCACAACATCCAATATGAAATCATATCCCTCTTCCTCTCCTATCCTACGTATTATCTCGTTGATTTCCTCGAAGATCGGCTCAGAAAGCTCACGGTTCTTCTTATATATTTCACCATCTGCCTCGAAAACCTCTCTTATGAAATTCTCGTAATCTCCCCTCTTGCGAGTGATTTCCCCAACCAATTCCTTCCTCTTCTTCTCGCTCAAAAGAAGCTTCTGGTTTTCGTATTTCGAAAGAAGCTCCTGTATCTCCTTCTCTTTATCCTGAGCTTCCTTCTCCTTCTTCTTTCTGAAACTATCGAGCTCATTCTGCGCTTCGATGTAAGGCTTATACTCTGAAAGTATCTTGGCCGAGTCCAAATACCCAAGCTTTGGAACCTCGGCATCCGGAGTCTGAGGCATAACCAGAATGAAGGCAAGAATAGAAGCACAAAAGATCAGCAAAGTCAGCTTCCGCATAGGGTTTCCCCCTTTCTCAGGTACCTCTCTGTAGATCAAAATATGTTTCCGAACTGGAAATGGGAGTTCCATTCTCCCTTGCGCTTTCCGTAGCTGTCATAGTTGTCGAAGCCAT
>CAZTBA010000005.1:0-42272 GCA_964611725.1 uncultured bacterium | reverse complement strand
GATCAGGGTTTATGCGCGTGAAAGGGGGGAGTTGCTCGCCAGACCTACACAGCTTGAAGAGGTGAAGGCATTTGCTGAGTTTCTATCGCAGCAGCTTTCCGGACAGAGATTTTGAAACCTTGCTAAAAGGAAACTAAAATGTCCCATTTCAGATCGATTGAACTGATTGCAGTGGAGCCCGGCGGCGCAGATCGCAGGGCGTTTCCTCTGACGGTGGGGCTCCCATTTGCGGAAGGGGTTCTCTCACCGAAAGATCCTGTTTCTATTCTGAATGAGTCAGGTGATCCGCAGCCTGTACAGGCCCGCGTTATGGAAACTCATGACGACGGAAGTGTCAGATGGCTGCTTTTGGATTATCAGGCGGACTTCTCACCGCTTGGCACGACCAGACATGTCCTGGCTTTGGGAAAAGCTGGCCCCGAGATGCCCAAAGGTAAAAGCATCGGGACTAAAGAGGAAGGCGATCTATTAGTGATCGAAAATGGTGTCCTGAAGCTGGAGATCGACCGAAAGCGCTGCATGCCGCTGGTGAGGGTCTGGCATGGCAGCGAGTTGATCAGCGAAGGGGGGCTGGAGTTTTATATCACCTCGGATTACGGGCAAAGGTTCTTTGCTGGAAATGATACGGAGGTGAAGTTCGAGGTTGAAGAGTCCGGACCGATGAGACTCCTCATGCGCTGGGAGGGCAGGCACAAGGACGAGGAAGGCAGGGGCCATTTTGATTTCCTTGTCCGAATGACGGTTTACGCGAACAACCCTTTTATCCGCATCGATCACACCTTTTTCAATCGCTTGGACCCGTTCATTACCGAAGTAAAGGAAATTGTGGCCCGTTTGCCGATCCGGCTCGGTGAAGACCTGGACTACACGGTCGCCGACATCTACCGCCCGCCAGCGGTCTTTGCCGCCGATGGTCCGGTACGCCTGGAGCAACATCGACTGGGTCACTTCCGGGTCCTCAGCGACACTGGTGAAGTCCTCAAGGAAGTGGACAACAACTCCATGGGATGGGTGGACGTCAGCGGGCCGAAGCACGGTCTGCTGCTGGCCGGAAAAAGCTTCTGGCAGAATTACCCCAAAGCGATTGCCGCCGACGGACAGGCCGTTCACTGTTATCTGATACCGGATCGGGGGGACAATTTCCCCATCCCGCGGGGTATGGCGAAGACGCACACTTTCTTCCTGTATTTCCACGGCGGCAGGGCCGAGGCCAAAAACCTTGTCGACATGGCTTTCACCGTCCAGCGGTGGCCCATGCCCGCGGCGCCTTCGGAGTATTACGAGCAGAGCGAACAATTCTGGGATTTCTTCCCCTATTATCCGAAGGAATATCCCCGGCTCGAAGCCGCTCTACGGAACCTCTTCGAACCGGACCAGCATCACTTGCCACGGAACCCGACCGCAGGGCGGGCCTACGGATTGAAGCACTACGGCGATTTCGTCCTCGACAGGGGTTCCTCCCCCGATCCCGACGGGGTCGAGACCTACTATCTCAACAACGAATACGACACGCCGCATGTGCTGGCGATGATGTTCCTGCGTACCAGGGAGATCGTCAAGTGGTGGGGGAGCGAGGCCCACGCCCTCCACATGATGGACATTGACACCTGTTATCATGCGGTGCCGATGGAGCACCTGCCTGATCCGAAATCCCTGATCAATGCCCAGTACCGGCACTGCTACCAGCACATCGGCAGCATACAGGCGCCCGGCGACCCGGAACACATCCCCGCCAGCGGCAGCCACACTTTCGCAGAGGGGCTGCTGGACTACTACCACCTCACCGGTGACCGGCGGGCACTCGATGTGGCCACCGGATATGCGAAGAACCTGGCATACGTGTTCGGCGGTCACGAGCCGGTAGGCATCGGGAGGTATTCCGGCTGGGGACTGCTGGTCATGGGTGGGGCCTACATGATCCGGCCCGAGGAAAAGATCCGCAGGGAGGCGGAGAGGGTTATCGACAAGACGATCTCCCAGCAGCGGGATGAGGGTGAGGTCCTCGAAGCCAACATACACCACGAAGCCTTCGAAGACCGGAAGATCCACCTGTGCATGCGGGGTCTGATCAAGTGGCACCAGGCCACGGGTGATAAGAAGGTCGAGAAGCTGATCTTGGATCTGATGGAGGCATACCTGCGCGTGGGCCTGATGGAAGAGGGCCTGCCACTGTACTCTACCTGGCCGGAGCACAGCAAGCCCACAACGGCCATGCAGGGTTTCGCCAACCTGGAATCGCTGGCCTACGCCTATGACCTGACCGGCGACCAGCGGTTCATCGATGCGGGTATACCGGGGCTCTGCCATGCGGTGGAATGGATCACCGATCCGGATGAGAAGGAAGTTTACATAAATTTCCAGCGGATCCTGCGCGGGCCGTTCCGGTTCATGGCCATTGCCCATAAGCTGGGTATACTGGAGAAGGTCCCCCGGGCAGGTGCCTGGCTGAACGCGTAACCGGGCTTCCGATATGGATTGAGTACAAAAGTGATGCAGGGAAAACCAGTTGGTCGCCTTTATCAAGGGATGCGGAATTCCAAAAGATTTAGGTGTGTTTAGTGCCATAAGCAAGGGGGAACCAGATGAGCAACGTACCTATGACCCGTCCTGAAGAAGCGCTTGCGGTTCACGAAACAAGCTATTTTCACTCGTCAACCTTCGCCGAACTGGCCGATGGCCGCATCCTGCACGCCGCAGGCACAACCTTCACCACGTCCGACGACGGTGGCATCACCTGGTCGGAGCCGTTCCAGTGCCGCGACACGAACGGCGACTTTGTAGGTGGTGGAGGAACATCCCTGACGAATCTGTCCGGCAAGGGTGTCGGCCTGGCCGCGATGCGGAGGGACCCGGAGGATCCCAGGAGCAATTCCCATCTGTTGTTCTGGCGTTCGGAGGATGGCGGCGAGACATGGGAGCCGCCGGTGCGTGTCACACCGCTCGGGATCGGCACACATGCCTACCAGGATGTGCTGCTCCGTACCTCTTCCGGGCGCATTATCCTGCCGGTGTACCTTTCACTGGGTCAGGGCACCGGTCCGAACGATGTCAAACCGCCTGCTTCAGGTAAGCTGGTGAACGGGCAGTGGGTATCGACCGCTGCGCATTTCTTCGATCCGCACTTTTCCTGCTCCTATGTGTGCTACTCGGATGACGACGGGCGCACCTGGCAGCGGAACAGGGACGGGGAGCTAATTATCCTCTTCGATTGGAGCGCAACTTACAGCTACACCAATGAGCCCTCGGTGACGGAGGTGGAACCCGGAAAGCTCCTGGTGTTCATGCGCAACGGGCTCGGCCGCCTCTTCTGCGCGTGGTCGTATGACAACGGTGAGACGTGGACGCGCCCGCAGGCAACTCCGCTCGCCTCCTCTACGGCGCCCTGCCAGATCCGGACGCTGCCCAACGGACACCTGCTGCTGGTCTGGAATCAGGAGAGCGAGGACGAAGTTAAGCGGGGATACAACAGGACCCGCATATCTTCGGCGATAAGCCGCAACGGGGGGAGCGTGTGGGAATTCTTCCAGAACGTGGAGTCCATGCACGAGGAGACGCGGGTGGAGCCGGGACCGATTCGTCCTGTCCGCCCGGCGGAATATCACTTTGATCCGGGAGTGCCTGCGCCGGAGCGTGAGAGAGAGCACATTTTACCGGTCAATTTCCACGGTCGGTGGTCGTATCCCTCGGTCTTCGTGATGAAGGATCGGGTGCTCATCGCCCACACCTATTCGATCTACGAGGAGCACCCGACACGTGCGGAATTGATATTGAGCAATCGGAAGGAGGGTAGCTTCAATCAGAAGTTAAAGGTGCTGCCGCTGAAGTGGTTCTATGGCGGAAAGGAGCCGGCGGACAACCCGTTTCTGCCGCGGGCACACGAGCCGGCGAGGCCGTAATTTTGGCTGTGATCGGCAGGATGAATTTTTGACTTCACATTTTTAGAATCGAGCTGTCATGCGAGGTTGAGATAGTTTTGAATGGGGGCACTACCAGGAAATCCTTCTCTTCCCACTCTCCGTCGAGGAGTTTTTGGATGAGGGATAGGTCACCCTGCAATTCCTCGAAGAGCCATTCCCTCTCCTCAGCTATTGCTCTGACTTCCTGCACGTACTTTTCCTTTTCAGCGCAGCCCGTCTCAATATACATCGCCCTGGTGTAATTTCCTACCCAGTCGCCCATAACTTCCTGGAGATACTGTGCATTGGCCTCACCAAATTTCTCCACCCATTCCTCGTACTGGTTCTCCGTTCCCTGGAGCTTCCTTTCCATCTCCTTTCCCCTCCGCTCGATCCACCCAGGGGTATAGTAATAGGTGCCAGGGCATCTGAAAAACTCTCCCATATAACGCTCCTTGGAGCCCAGGAAGAGGGTAACGCAATCGTGGGCACGGGGGATGACAAGGGGAACTTCACCTGCCATCAACCCCAGAGTTCCGTTACTGCAAAGTCCATAGCCGAGTACAACCGCTTGATAACCCTCTGACGAGGCAAGGGTAATCTTTCTCTGCAGTTCCTCCTTCAACACTTCAGGATCGTCATGAAGGGCCTTGTCCATAAACAATATGTCTACGACATTCTTTGATTTAGACGCACAGAGGTAGAACTCTCTGGCCAGAACCTCACAGACTATAGCTTTAAGTCTCACTCTTACCTCTTGTTTTGGAATTTCTGCCCTTTTCGCCTGAAAATGACATCGATCTGAAACAAAACGAATGATTCAGCCGTCAGCGCAGCTCCAGCATCTTTTCTATAGCCCTCCATGCCCTGATACGTGTGTCCTCCGGTACGCTTACCTCGTATATCATATCTTCCAGTGACCAGAGGATTTTCTCCAGATTGTTCAGTTTCATGTTAGGACAGACGGACATCTTTGAAACGGGGTAAAACTCCTTGTCGGGGTTTGCCTTGCGCAGGCCATACAGCAGACCTTCCTCGGTCCCCACAATCAATTCCCGGGCATCGGTCTCCTTGGCATATCTGAGCATGCCGCTTGTGCTGAGCACCTGATCGGCCAGTTCGATCACATCCGCAGTACATTCGGGATGCACCATCACCTCAGCTTCGGGATGTCCTTTCTTCATGTCTACAATATCCCGGGCCAGAATACGGTGATGGGTAGGACAGAATCCGTTCCAGAGGATCATTTCCCTGCCACACTGTTTGGAGACATAATCGCCCAGACTTTTGTCCGGCACAAAAATAATGGGGATGTCCCTTGGAATTGAGTTTACCACTTTAACAGCGTTGGCCGATGTGCAACAGATATCACTTTCAGCCTTTATCTCAGCGGTTGTATTCACATAGCAGACGACCTTTGCTCCCGGGTATCGCTTTTTCATCTCTTTGAGTTGGCGCACCGTGATCATATCAGCCATGGGGCATCCCGCGTGCTCATCAGGCATGAGGACGGTCTTATCCGGGCAGATTATAGCTGCTGTTTCCGCCATGAACTTCACCCCACAGAAGACGATCACCTTTGCTGTTACCTTGGATGCCTCAAGTGACAGGCCGAGTGAATCGCCTGTGTAATCTGCTATTTCCTGCACTTCATCTATCTGATAATTGTGCGCCAGGATTATAGCATCGCGTTCCTTTTTCAACTTCAGAATCTTCTCAACCAGTCCTTCGTTGGACATTACCAAATCCTCCCGGATCCCCCTATCCAAAAAGCTCCGTGCTCAGGTACCGTTCGCCGGTATCGGGAAGGATTACAACGATGAGCTTACCCTTATTCTCGGGTCGCCTGGCCACCTGGACCGCCACGTGAGCTGCCGCACCGGAGGATATCCCGCACAATATTCCCTCCTCCTTAGCCAACCTCCTTGACATCTCCATAGCCTCTTCGTTCTTAATCTGGATAACCTCATCGATGATATCCACATCGAGCACATCAGGTATGAATCCCGCACCTATGCCCTGGATTTTGTGAGGGCCTGGGCTTCCTCCCGAAAGCACAGGTGAGCCCTCAGGCTCCACGGCTATCGTCTTAAATCCGGACTTACGTTCCTTCATTACCTGGCTTATACCAGTTATGGTACCCCCGGTTCCTACACCGGCAACCAGAATATCGACTTTCCCGTCGGTGTCATGCCATATCTCCTCAGCGGTCGTCTTCCTGTGGATTTCCGGGTTAGCCGGGTTTTTGAACTGCTGGGGCATGAAGTAATTCTCGTTTGAGGCCACAATCTCCTCAGCCTTCTTGATTGCTCCTTTCATGCCTTCGCTTCCAGGGGTCAGTACAAGCTCTGCACCGAGTGCCTTGAGGAGCTTCCTGCGCTCCATGCTCATGGTTTCCGGCATCGTGAGGATAAGCTTATAGCCCCTGGCTGCAGACACGAATGCCAAGGCAATCCCGGTGTTGCCACTTGTCGGCTCGACTATCACCGTATCCTTTTTTATTTTTCCATCTCTTTCGGCCGCATCTATCATGCTGCGTCCGATCCTGTCCTTCACACTCCAGCATGGATTATATGATTCGAGCTTTGCAGCCACCATGGCCGAGGCCCCTTCTGTGACCCTGTTCAGCCTTACAAGCGGTGTTCCTCCTATAAGCTCCGTGACGTCCGCAGCTATCTTAGCCATCTCGTCCTCCTTGATTTGAACGTCAAACTGAAATTACCGGATCAAAAACATCGTCCCAAGTTCGCTGCGATGCACTACAACCAAAGCAGCCTGCCGGACATCCTGCCTCAGATATAATACATCGTTGCCGCTGATGAAGCCCTCTTCTGTCTGCCTCGTTCGGCAAGATCCTGAAGGGTCGTATGTTCCAAAATTCCTATGAGGGCTTCCTTCATCTGAACCCAGATATCCCTCGTGGCACATATGTCCTTCATGGAACAGACTTCAGGGGAATCGACACATTCGACCGGCGCTGTCGAACCCTCGAGGACCTGGAAGATCTCGCTGAGTTTGATTTTGTCAGGTGTTCTTGCAAGTACATAGCCCCCGCGCGTGCCACGGATGCTCTTGACGAGGCCAGCAGCCTTCAGGCTCCCAATAAGGTGCTCCAGATACTTAGATGAGATATTCTGGCGGCGCGCTATGTCACCGACGCTCACAGGCCCTGTTTCGTAGTTGAGGGCAAGCTCGATCATGGCCCTTAAGCCATAACGGGCCTTGGTAGATAGCTTCATTATATCCCCCTTTTCCTATAGGAATAGTTGTAATTTATAATAAAGCTTCCATCTTGTCAAGAGAAATCGACAAACTTTTTTTCTCGTTTTTCTATTCTTGAAAAATACAGGTGAACCATGGGTTTAGAAAATCCTTGACGGCGTGGTGAAAGTCGTGCTATCATTAGCGTCGGGAGGGAAGTGTCTATCGACATTAGATCCCTGGAAATATCTGGGGTAAATTTGCCCGAAGTTCCGCCGTCTATGCTGATAGAGATTTCAGTGACTGCGGAATCGAAGGTTTGCTGTAGGAAAAGGCGAAAATCCGCCTGTTACTTTGCGTCGTACGAGGAGGGCACCAGATGAACTCGAAAGAGCGTGTGCTGAGGGCAATGCGCCGCAGCGGGCTTCCCGATCGTGTGCCGATCCAGTTTGATCTATGTCGTTCCCTGTTGGAGGATTTCGGCAGGAAGTATAACATACCGATCCGCTACACCGCCTCCTATTACGAAGACTTGACCTACCGCATCTCTGCTAATGAATTGCGTACCGCAATGGGGAGCGATTGTGTGATAGTGGGAGGGGGGCTTCCGGCTGGCTACAATCATCTCAGGACTGAGGACGGCTGCATTGTGAATGAGTTCGGAATGAAAATGCGTCAAGGCCCGCTTTATATGGAGGTCATTGAACATCCTCTTGCTGATGCCTCATCCGTGGATGAGGTCAGAAATTTCCCATTTCCCGACCCTTTGGCCGAAGGCCGTTTCGATGATGCTAAGAAATACATCCAGAAATATAGGGATGACTACTTTGTCATTGGTGACCTGGAACTGACCATGTTTGAAATGGCATGGCACATGGTCGGTTTGGAGAAATTTATGATGGATATGGCCATGGGTGAACCTTATGTCGAAGCACTCCTGGACAGGGTCAAGGAGTTCAGCATAGGGGTAGGGAAGAAACTGGTGGAGCTGGGAGTTGATGGCATATGGACGGGAGACGATTTCGGCACGCAGGATGGAATGATGATCTCACCCAGGACCTGGAGGGATGTCTTCAAACCCCGATTCGCCGAGATATTCAGCGAGCTCAAGTCTGTTGACCCGGACGTGTTGATAACGTATCACAGCGACGGTGCTGTGGCAGCTATTCTCGATGAACTGGTGGAAATCGGGATGGATGTATTTAATCCTGTGCAGCCCAATGTGCCGGGACATGAGCCGGAATCCCTGAAGTCCCGGTTGGGAGACAAACTTTCCTTTTGGGGAGCGATCGATCAGCAGTATTTACTGCCGCGCGGTAGCTGCGAAGAGATCGAGGCAGACGTTGCCGAGAAGATAAGGATCCTGGGGAATGCTGGTGGCTATATGTGTTCGCCAGCCCATATTGTGCAGGCTGATACTTCGGTGGAGAACGTTGAAGCTTTCATCGCGGCTGTGAAAGAACACGGGGTATATGCTTAGCAGGAAGCGGGAAGGTCGGTGAAACCCGGTGAGCCCGAATGTGTCACCTCTTTATGCTGAAAAGCTTACCCTCACCCGGCAGTAAGGATGTGGTAAACTGCAGGTTGCCGGATTCATCCGGGCCAATATCCCATATCTCACCAGTGTAAACATCGTTGACCAGATAGGGTCCCTCTCCGTATCCGATCTCGAGCTTACCGGGGTCCATTGTGACCTCAACAGACTGCGTTTCGTTCTCCCTGCATTTCCGGTTGACCAGCATGAAATAGCGTGTGGAATCACCTGGGGCACTGGGTTTGAAAGTGCCAATATGTATGTACTTTGCCCCGGAAATTGATTCTATAAATGATTCATCGGGGAATGTATCTTCAGAGCAGAAGGTCTTATCTGATTTTAGTTTCAATAGTGTTGAAGACCACTTCTCCAGGCGGGGATTAATGAAATCCCGGACCTCATACCACTTCTCCGTAGGTTTACCGACCGCGTTGCCGGGCCCGGGTGCAATTACCAGACCGATGCAGGAATTTGCCGGAAAAGAGGCATAGGTAAAGTAGAATATGCCTTTCGCCCCATATGCAAGGACCATATTGGCTTGGAGGCGGAGTTCCCGTGCCGACGGCTCTCTTAAATCGTTCCCCCAGCTATGTGTTTGGATGATGACCCAGAGGGGAATCCCGCCAAGGGAAGCAGCCCCCTTTGAATTTGACAGCCATTCAGCGTATCTATCAATCGCGCCCTGGAATCCGCGTCCCCCATCTTTCGGAACTTTTCTGCTAAAGGGATAAGGATCGACGAGGAGTTCCGGTGGCTGCGTTTCCTCCACAAACTTGTTCAGCCACCGCGGATACCTGTAGTAGAAATTGGCAACCTGCCATAACTTCCCTCGAAGCTCGAGGGATTTCCCCATATAGCGGATCGACTCGTTATGGACATCCCACCAGGGCTCATCCGCCAGGTAAAACCGCCACAATGCGGGATAGCTGTCGTAACCGTCAACTATGTCGTTGAATCCCTGATCATAATGCCCATCCAAAAGCCTGTATGCCGAACCACCATATGCCCGCACTTTCTCCACCCAGAGGTTCGCCTCTCCGGTATACTCGACCCTGTAAGTGAGCGTTTTTTCTGTCTTTACATTATAAGTCAGGTCAAAATGATAACTGGGATATCTGAAATCCTCGCCTCTGATGCTGCGACTTGCCACGGTGTGATTCCCATCCAGCACCTCAATTACTGCCACCACGTTCGGCTCGGAAGGTTCATCGGTCCTCAGGTAGAAACGATGATTTTCATAGCCGCCGCCTCCATAGTTTCCCTTCAAATGAAGTTGGCCTTCCACGTTGATATTATGGGCCTTCATGTCCACAGTGCGACACCAGAAACGGCTTCTGGTCCAATAGTAGTAAGGGATTGGATGTTGCCACGCATACAACTGGACTTTAAGCCCCCTGGCATGGGCTGCGTTCAAAAGGTTCGCATTTAAATCAACCGTCTGAGCCGAGGATTTCCTATCCGATAGATGCGGTGCGTGAACGACGTTGAACCCGGCATCCTTTACCTGTTGAAGGATAGCTTCTACGGAATCCGGATGATTTGACTGCAGAACGCTGTATAGATCTCGTGCAAGCGAATCCCGGCCAAAGGGGAACCATGCCCCTATGGGGAAAAAATTCTCAGCTATCGAGCTGGAGCGCGGATAGGCGGTCCCAGACACTGCCTTACCTGTCTCTATAGCTCTTTCGGAAGTTGACAATCTTTCCCTGTCACACTTGAGGAATAGAGCCGCAAGTCCGACTGTCAAAAGGAAGATCCAAGGGCGCATCGCTGTTTCCTCTTTACCGATGAACTGCCGTTGTGAGTTTACGCTTGCGCTTGAACTTCTCGATAGGCGAGAAAAAATTTGCGGCCTACACTGAATTCTGCTCAATGCCCTTTCTTGGTGATCTACATCACATCTTCATTTTAGGAAGCTTGCATATTTTGACGCATCCATCAGTAGATCGCTCCTCATACACTGCAGTATAGTGGGAACGATCTGTGCCAGTTCAGACAAGGCTCCAGTCACGTCTCTGAGCTCTTTTTTGAAGCATTCACGGAAGCGGAGAGGAATGTAGGAAAAGCGGAGCGAGATTCAGGCTGGGGCCTCATTATTATCAAAAATTCCGGATGAGACAATAAGTCAGGCTAAAACAAATCCAGCTTTGACAATGCATTGTTGCCACTAATCAACTTTTTATAAGCCAAGTTTGCAGTTGCAATATCCTGAATGGCCAATCCGGTGGAATCGAAAACCGTTATTTCATTATTGTTGCTCCTGCCTATCTTCCTTCCGGTAATGACTTCACTTAACTCATACACATCTCCCTCCGATATTATCCCTTCTGAAACCGGCACATTTATTTCTCCACTGTGGGACGCCTGTTCCAGGTTATCGACGACAACAATGGAATCCCTGACCAGCAAACTCTCCAATTCCTGTTTGCCTTTAGCATCCGCACCGATGGCGTTAATATGTGTACCTGCTGAAACACAGCCTTTCTCAAGTATCGGCTTCCGGGAAGGTGTGGTTGTTACGATAATATCGCACTGCCTCAAATCTTCTTTAACATCATTCAGGGCAATAGCTTGCAGGTGATACTTCTCGGCAGCCATCTCACAGAAATTAGTCCTCTTCTTTTCATCTATATCGTAGGCCATTACCAGCTTAATATCCCTGACGTTTACCAATCCCTCCAACTGTGTTTCAGCCTGATGGCCGGCACCTATAAAACCAGCAACCTGGGAATTTCTTTTGGAGAGGTATTTTGCGGCTATGGCTCCAACGGCCCCCGTTCTCATGGCGGTGATATATGTCCCATCCATCACGGCCAGGGGATACCCGTTTTGTGGATCTACCAGGATAATGGTCGCCATAACGCTCGGAAGGGTTCTGTTATCGGGATGCACGTTGACGCATTTCACACCAGCAATATCTATGTCCTCCACATAAGCAGGCATAGATCTGAGATCTCCGTTATACTTCTCAAAATATAGATAAGACTTCGGGGGCATCTGTACTTTTCCGTTGCCATAGGCCAAAAAAGCATTTTCAACAGCGTCTATAACGGACTTCATGTCGAGCATTTCCTCTATCTCTTTCCTTTTGATTATATAGGTCATCGTCCTGTACCCTCCGTGTAGAACACAAAGGCCCTGTCCGGCTTACACTGACAGGGTCCTCTCAAATTGGCATACAGGCTCTCCTCTGCTTAGCTTAGAGCTTCTCTAAGCAATGGCCCGTGTGGGATCAGGTAGTAAATCTCTCTGAGGTTACACGAAGTATACTAAACACAATTTGGATCTTGAGAATTCGTAGGATAGGACCCTGGTATAGGCGGCTCCTGTGGCAGTGTCGGGGCGACCGGCGGTCGCACTCGTTGAGGTTCAAGGAATTTCCAGGAACCGAAATGTGTTTGGTACAATATAAAAATAGAGAGAGATAAGTCAAGTCCGATTTATCCCGCTTTGAATTCCAGGGTCATAGCTCCCCACATAAAAGAAGCGCCCTCTCAGGAGAAGGCGCTTCATCCGAAACATCTACGGTAGTCTACGATACATGAATGTCCTGGATCTGATGAAGTAGAGCTATCGCTTCATCATTTGGCCGCTGGAAAGAGTTCCTGCCCACTATGGACCCGAAAGAACCCCCGGCTTTCAGTTGTCGGACTTCCTCCAATACTTCCTCGGTGCCCTTGGCTTCGCCTCCGGAATTGATTACGATACGGTGTCCGCCGAAGGCAGATTTGATGACCAGTTTCGTGCGATCGGCTAAGGTGTCAATAGGTACGCCGTCGTAAGTACCTCTTTTGATGTGATCGGGCAGGCCGATTACCGCTTTGGCAGGCTTGCACTTAATTATGTGAGCGCCCAGCTGAGCAGCGATGTGAACTGAATAACATACCACGTCAACTGCAGTCTCCACATCCTTAGAGGGCAGACCGCTGCCGCGGGCATAAGCCCAGACAACCGCAATTTTTCCTGCCTTTCTGGCATCCTTGACCATCTCACGGACCTGCTCGTACATCTCCCGACTGTGGGTCGATCCGGGATAGATTGTAAATCCGACTGCCACGCAATTCAAGCGGATGGCATCGTCAACCCAGGCAGTGACTGCCGGGAGAGGGTCTTCGCTGTCCGGCATCATCAGGTCGTGTGAGTTGATCTTGAGAATTGTCGGCAAACCGGCATCTGCGAGGACATCGGCGGCGGCCTCTAAGGCTCCCAGGGGGGCGGCGTAGGCGTTGCATCCCGCGTCTATGGCTAATTGGGCATGATAGACCGGGTCATATCCCGCCGGGTTCGGTTCAAAGGAGCGACCTGGGCCATGCTCAAACCCCTGATCAACTGGCAGAATCACAAACTTGCCCGAGCTCCCGATCCTGCCATGACTGATTATCCAAAAGAGGTTGCGTCGTTGAGCCGAGGTAAGATCCGGATACCAGCTTAGGATTTCAGAAACACGCTCTTTATCCATTACCTTCCCTCCTTGCGATTGTTTGTTAAGAGTGAAACGGACCTACCCTCCTGAATATTGTTCCAACTTAAAAATAGTGTACTCTGTTGTTCTGTCAAGCCTTATCACAGATTTTCAAGCTTTAAGCCTCTTGAGAAGATCCAAAAGCCTGTCGGGATAGTCCGTCAGTATGGCATCAACACCGTAGGAGATGAAGCGTTCCATCTCCGGTTCATCGTTCGCATAGAACACGTTTACAACGATGCTGTGGCTGTGTGCCCTTTCCACAAGCTCCTTTGTCAAATTCTCATGGGGAAATTGCATTATCTGACATCCGAGCCTGACGGTCGTCTCCAGATAATCGGGGTTCCTTGAACTTGTCATATTGCACAGGCGCATCTCCGGACACAGCTCCCTTGCGAGTTTTACCTGGCCTTCCTGTATGGCTATGTATGAGTTTTCAACCCTGTCCTTTTCGATAAGCTCGGAGATTAGCCCCTCAGTGACCCGCGGATCGGGATACGCATGTATGTTAAGCTCCATAAGGTCCGGAATTACCGAGAGCGCCTCGGAGAAGGTCGGTATTTGCAACCCGGAATATCCGGGATCAAGCCAGGAGCCCGCGTCGAGCAATCTGACCTCACTCAGAGTCATATCCATCAGATTGCCCGAGCCGTCTGTGGTTCTATCCACTGTCATATCGTGCAGTATTGCAAGCTCGCCGTCCTTCGTGATTTTCACATCGAATTCTATCTCATCGGTCCCGATCTCGGCTGCCCTGCCGAATGCCTCCAGAGTGTTTTCCGGGTATCTACCCGAGAAACCTCTGTGTGCTATGACTTTTACCATAATTCTTTCCCGAAGATTACCTCTCCTCAAGTGAAACACTTACATCCATGGCACTCGACCAGGCATGCCTTCCCCTGCCATCCGCCAGGTCGATGCGAAGCCTGTTCCTGATCCGGTATCCCTGGGTCGCAAGGTCAAGCTCAAAGTGTTCGGAGGGTTCAAACTCTGAAAACATGCTCCTTGCCCCACCACCTTCGGAGCAGAAATGACACGCGACACATGGTGAGCACTCCACAACGACAACACCGGGGTCCTCCCACTTTATGGATTTTATCTCGGGTCCCTCCGAAGCATAGGTGCGCCCGGCCTGTATTGCCTCCAATACCGATTCCGGAGAGCGGTCGGCAGCCAGAACACCCGTCCATACCTTACCGGTTCCCGGGTGATCACGGTTGTGCGAGTCGTCGCTTCCTATGGCGGCCGGACGGAAACCCTCCTTGAGGAGCATCTCCCAGAGTTGATCGGACCGGCCTTTGCCGTTGATGTAATGGCACAGGGCATTGGAAACCTCGAAGCCAGCGATTCCCGATTCGCCGGCCATCCGAAGGTCGTCCCATCTCCATCCCATCCAGTGAGGGTGCGCAAGTATGGCTATCCCTCCCTGTGAGCCTACTTCTTTGACAAGCCTCGCGATACCTTCCCCGGATGGTGGTTCCTTGGGCGGTGCGTGCTCGATACCGATTCCCACAAGATGTGCGTCCGAAAGCTCGGATCCGGTTATGGATACGAATTCATTATCTCCATCCGGCGGGAAAGGCGTGACGACATTGTGGTCCGTCGCGGCGAGAAAATCGAAACCGTGGTCGCGATACCAGTCCCTTGTCTCGGCGATCCTGTCACGGCCGCCAACGTGGCAGTGGAGGTTCCCACGAAGCCACACCCCTTCCAAATCAAACTGGTTATCCGCCGTAACCTTCAGCAGGACAGACTTTCGTTTGGCTTCCCCTTCAAGCTTAAACGTCGATCTTAGCATGGTTTCAGCTCCGAGTTCGATGTTCTTCCCCATAGGTTGAACCTGCAAAAAAACAAAATAAGACCTGAGATTCGGAAAATCAAGATTTAATTGGATGGCAGTTCGTGGCCAGCCTGCAAATCCTTCTTGACAGGAAAGGTCTCAGTCGGTACTTTTGCAGAAGATAGCTGGATCACAGGTTTCTACACACGTAATTGGGGTGGATAGGTGGGTAATGGATGGATAGGGGATATATATTAAATCATCCTTGGGACAGAGAACATGGGTCGTTTCAGTTGTCCGAGCTCAGAGCTGTCGTTGTCCTCACTTTTTTCTCACGCCAGGATAGTCCTTGCCGTAAACTTCCTGATTGCCCTGGGGATACATGCGCTTTTGGCCCAGATCAGGCTTGCCGACGATAGTATCAAAGTCTCCAAGCCTCTTACTACCAAATTTATAAAGCGTGAACCGCGGCTTGCGAAACCACTGGAGTTCAGGAAACGGCCGAAACCGAAGCAGCGACCTATGAGGAGGAAGATCGTGTTGATGAAAGCAAAGGTCAGCAAGAGCTTTTCGACTTCCGCACCTCAGTCACTGAAGGTCCTCGATAGCCTTGCCCGACCGAAGGAGGATTTCTCCTGGAGCGTCTTCTCAGGACCTCCCAGCCTTGAAAATCCTGTCAATTCCTCCTTCATATATGGGAACAAAGAACCTGAACAGAAAGTGGATATGTCTTTGGAAATGCTCGATATAGATGCTCTTGATACCGGGAGGTATCATGCGATGGTTATCCAGGATCCATCCGATAAGAAGAAGATAGAGGGGTTTTTCCATTTCTACATAGCCTATGCTGCCGGGGCGAGGACTCCCGATCTCGGGGGAGCACATACCGAGCACCCCAACGCGATACCGATCCTTATAAAGGCCATTAACAGGTATACCGATATAAGAACGGACATCGCAGGGTTTATAACATATGATTCCGGCGAGCTGTTCAAAACCCCTTTCGTATATAATGCTGCGAGCGTGTCCGGTCCGAGCGGAGGGGCAAGGGGACGGAGTTTCAGTCTCACGGATACCGAGGCAAGAAACCTGGGAAAGTACCTGATGTCGGGTGGGTTCCTGGTGGCAGATAACTCCGGTCTCAATGATGCTACTACCCAGGCTCTGCAACGGATATTCATAGATGCACTTGGGAGCGTCGGGAAAAAATACGAACGTGACTGGAATTTCGAGTCACTGCCATCCGAACATCCGATCTTTCACTGTTATTTCGACTTCGACAGCCCCCCGCGATGTGGCGATTGGTTGGCGGGCTGGGCACCCTCAAATATGTCACACGATATCGGGACCTTTCTGGGCATAACAATTGATAACAGGCTTGTGGGTATACAATCGAACATGGATTATGAAGATTGCTGGGGTTTTATGGTTGAATGTGCCCGCTCGCTTCAGTTCGGCGTGAATATGGTCATATTTGCACTGACCCAGGAAGGGTCGATCACACAACAGGTTATGGATGCAGTGGAGTAAATTTCGCTAAAGTCCACCAGGGTTCCCTGTATGCACTGGACAAGATATCTGCGATACTGAAGGGAGGTGGTATTTTCTGAGATGTCCGGAGTTGTGAGGTTCAGTGTGTCTATAGATGAAAAGCTGCTTGAGGGTTTCGACAGTCTTATCCAGAGGAAGGGTTATACCAACAGGTCCGAGGCCGTGAGAGATCTCATAAGGGATAGACTCGTCCAGGAGGAATGGGAGTCTGGTAATAAAGAAACCGTGGGGAGCATTACCTTGGTTTACAGCCATGAGGTCAGGGAGCTTACGGAAGTTCTAACGGAGTTGCAGCATAGACATCATACGTCCATAGTATCGTCTATGCACATACACCTGGACGAGCACAACTGCCTTGAGGTGCTTGTGGTGAGGGGAAAGGCAAAGAATATAAGGTCTATTGCCGACGGACTGATAGGGACGAGGGGGGTAAAGCACGGGAAGCTCACCTTAACGACGACCGGAAGGCATCTGGTGTAGCAGGAGAGCGGAGGGTAAAGCTTAATACCTGACGTTGTTCATAATCCTCTTGGTTATGGACCCTTCCTGTGTCAGGGCGAAGACGATGGTGTTTACTCCGAACTGGAAGGATATAGTCGGATCTATGTTCGACCAGTAGTTCCAGGCACAACCGTAATCCTGGTTGGTGTAGAAGACTATTAACCTCCCGTCTATCGTGACACCTTCGCTCGGTTGAGGGCCGAAATGGTGATAGGGTATGTTTACCGCTCCGAAGGGAGAACCCTCAAAATCAAAGTAGGAGTGATATATCGGGTGGTCGTTCGGCAGGATCTCGAATTCCCAATCCCTACCATAGATGAGGCCCTGGGTAGCAAGGGCATACTTGACTGACTGCCTTAACGCCACGTCGGCGACCGATCCTATCTGGTTCAGGCAGTCATCCACAAAGGCAAACCCTCCCGTGGTCAGATACTTGCCGAAGTTTATCGCTTCCTGCTCCGTAAGATGGAACCTGTTCCAGGTCGTCAGATAGACCCATGGAACTCCGAATATCCCGCCATCATCAATGGGCAGATGTCCGGCTATGTCCATCTCTATGTCGGTATATTTGTTTACGTAGTTTACAAGGTTCGGGAGCGCATTTATGTCGGGATAGTAGGTTCCACTCCCTGCCTGGCTCACTGATCCGGCGCTCTTCGCATAAACTATAACAAGGTGGAAAAACCCCTTTATCTTCCTCTTGTCCACAGGATCCTGGATCACCATCGCGTCATACTGACCCGTATCAAGCGCGTCTATATCGAGCATCTCGAGATCCATGTCAACTTTCTGTTCAGGCTCCTTATCACCGAGGATAGTCACCGATCGGACATAACCTTCAAGCTGAACAGGCTTAAACGAGATGGTTCTTGTGACACCCTTCTTAGGCTTGGCAAGGTTGTCCAAGACCCTTAGAGGCGAGGCAGTAACTTCCATCGCTTGCCTGTGCACGGTTTTGGCTTCTACCGGGGTCATACTGCGCCTCATCGGACGTGGTTTGGGTCTGGGCCTTTTCTTCAACTCAAGGGGTTTGGCTAACCTTGGCTCCCTCTTAACAAATTTCATGGTCAGTGGCTTGGTTACTCTGGTTTCCTGATGGAAGACATGAAACTGCGTCAGCGAAAAGTGAATGCCAGCCGCAAAAGCCAGACTGTAAAGGAGGGCTTTCCTGGTGTTCTTTAACAGTCCCCTAAGTTCAAGATGTAAGGATGGACATGAAAACCGCGACCTGCCTGATTCCATGGAATGTACCCCTCATTGATTTAGAACTCCCGTAAGGACGTAGCTTCATCAGGATCGTCAGCAGGACATCCATAACTGCGATAATAAATATAAATAGATACCCGGAAGATGGCAAGCCCCAATCTGGGATGAGGTCTGTGAGATTCCAGATATAATTGTTATTTTTGATCTTACACTTAACTTTCCATTCCCGATTTACTCTTAGAATCGAAAAGGTGTCGGATCTATTCCCCCTCCCTGCTGCCAACCATCCTCCTGGCTTCCACGTCATCCGGGTCAAGCTCAAGGAGGAGTGAGAATGAGCTCAGGGCCCTCTCCCTGTCGCCAAGGGCGAGCGCTATCTTCCCGATGTATCTGAGACAGATCTTCCGGAGACGCATGCCGATATCTCCCGACGCAAGGGCCCTCTCAAAGGAGGAGAGGGCGCCTTTTAGGTCACCCTTCTGATATCTGATGATCCCCATGTAGACCCGTGCTTCGAACGCCTTCAGGTCCTCCTTCAAGGCTTCGGAAAAGGTAGCCTGGGCTTCGTCGTACCTGCCATCCTCCATAAGCTTTTTACCCCGGAGGATGTAGGTTTCGACGAGGAGCTTTTTGGCCCGCATGAGGCCGGGTTCGATCTCCAGGGATCTTTTCAGGAGTGCGGCCGTGCGGTCGTAATCACTGCGAACCCGGAAATAATCTGCCATTTGAATGAGAAGATCCGTGGAGGCCATGTCTTCCGCCTTGCGAAACTCCGTCTCCGCCTCATCCGGATTTCCGAGGCTGGTGAGCACCTCCCCGAGCTTGAAATGTATGTCCGAAAGCCTCTCCGGCACCTCCATGCCTTCTCTCTCGATGATCTCGAACGCCCTGGAATATTCCCCCAATGCCCTTTCGGGGTCCCCGATCCTGCGAAGCGACTCCGCAAGCAGGTAGTGCACATCGGGGGAGTTGGGACAGAGGTTCAGAAGGCTCTCCGCCAGACGCTGCATCTCGGAGGCTGTCCCGATGTCGAGCAGGGCGTGGTAGCTCCAGAGAAGCTTTATCTGACAATCGATTCTGAGGGGGCCTTCAGGCAGCAGGTCAAGCGCTTCTAAGTAGAAGTGGGATGCCTCCATCGGCTCACCGAGCGCGGAGTACCTGTCCCCGTCCTCTATGAGAGATTCCGTTGCCGGCCTTTCTCTGAAAAGATCGGGTATAACGTAGGCCCCAATGACGCAGAGGATGATCGCAGTAGCTATGGTGACCGTATGCACCGGACGAAGCCTGCGGAATCCCGGCCGGGAGGTATCTTCAATGGTCGAAGTCTCGTCAGCTTTCCTGCCAATCTTCCAGCCGCGCTTCTTTGCGATATCGAAGACCAGCCCGTTCACGCCCACGGTAACCGGGACGGCCAGGATAAGGCATATCGCACCTGTAAGCATGCGGATAAGGATCTCCGAAAACATGAAGAAGGTGATCGAAGTCGGAAAGTGGCCCGGTACTCCACGATTTATGAAAAGCATATATGACAGCGAAGAGCCGGTGTAGGCGAAGAGGAGGGTTGTCGCCATCATCCCCATAACTTTTCTGCCAACGTTCATCCCGCTTCTCATGATTTCCGATATCGGGATATCGGGGTGTGCAGCGCGGATCACGCCCATGGAGGACGATATGGCCATGACGATATCCATAAGGGCGCCCAGGGTGCCGAGAAGCATGGTGACCATGAGGATCCCGAAGAAATTGAGCCCGCTTCCGGTGCTGAAGGTTTTGATCACATAGTTAGTCCCGACATAGCCGACCCCATCGAGCTTTGAAGCCGAAAGCGAGGCGTATGAGATCGGGGCTATGATCAGGAGAACCGCAAGGGTGGAGAGGATACCTGAAAGCGATTTTACGTCCCATCCTCCTATAGCTACAAATGTAACCGCGGTGGCAACTACTGCCGTGAAAGCCAGTGCGGAGAGCGGGTTGACGCCCCTGACGATCCCGGGTAGGAGGGAACCGAATACCAGGAGGAGACACGCGGCTAAGGCGATCGTTATCCTCAGTCCCTTTTTCCCGCACATAATGAGAAGCACAAGGATAAGAACCAGTGCAAGATAGATCAGCATACGATCCCGCTCGGGGCCGTCCACAACAATCTTCCCAATAGAGCTCCCATCCCTGAAGAATATCCTGAGGATATGGCGGTCCCCGACTTCCGGCGGGCTCCAGGAGAGGGATGGGTCAGCAGGAAGGTTGGCTATGGCATGTTTCCCCCGGAAGTATCCCGAGGTGATCCTGTACTCGGTAAGCCTTTCCATTATAACACCCGTCTCGACAGGCTGGAGTTGCCTTGTAACCTCGGCCTTGGCAACTTCAAACCCGCCTCCTTCAGGATGATAGGCGTGGAGACCGCTGAGATGTCTGTTGAAGATGAAGGCGGTCAGCGGGAGCAGGCACAGGACCGCTATCAACGCCGGCGAGATTTTGAGCCTGGGCAGTATTCCGGCTGTATATCCGCCTTTGTTTCGGTCCCGCTTCGTTCCTTTGATTCTTCCCCTTATCAGGAACCCTGTCAGGAGCGCAACCACGGGAACTGCCAGGAACATCATAAGGGTGCCGATTAGCCCGTTGGCGATTTCGAAGGATATCTCCTCCACGTTTATCTGCTCGAACAGGGGGAGCTTCCACCTTATGCCCGGCCGGATGAACTCAACGTAGGGAATCAGAAAGAGCGGGAGCTGTGCCCCAAGATATGCGAATATGAGGGTGTTGGCCATCGTCCCCACCACATCGGTCCCTACCTGAAAGCCGCCACGTATCAGCTCGGTAAAGCCTATGTCGGGCTTTCTTCTCTTCATCTCTGCCATCGTGGATGAGATATCGACCGCTATGTCCATTATGGCTCCGAAGGCACCCATGACGATGGAAGCGACCAGAAGCCTGCGGAAGTTGATGTATCCGGAAGGACCACTTGAGTAGCCCGTCTTGTAAAGCCACTCGGCCTTCCCGACCCAGTATCCGGTAAAATGCAGCTTCTCTATAATGTAAAAAGCTATCGCCGTTGCTATGACGGCACCGGCAATTGCGGCCATTATTCCGGGGAGCGATTCAACTCTGACCTTCTGGATTATAAGTATCGTGACTATGCTTATGAAAGCGAAGCCTATAAGGAAAGTATAGACGGGATCACCGCCTCTGCCGACAAGGGGTAGGATGACAAACCATGTGATGAGAAAAGTCACCGAGATCGTGCTGAATGCCCTGAGCCCATCGCCGCGGCCTATATATAAAAGACCAGCCACGATAAGGATTGTGAGAGCTATGTAGACACCTTTCCTTATGCCCTCTGTTCCGTATTCAACTGATGGATCCTGGGAATAGCAGGTGCTGAAGCTTATAAATACGAGCGTTGCGATGATGAGAGCTGCTACGGCAGCCTGGAGGAAATTTCGAATGGAGCTGTGATATAACATAAGCAGGTCCATGCGATTTCAAAAGGGGGCATCACTGAGGTTATATCTCCGTTCGCATGGCAATTGGGATACGGAATATGCTTTCCCTGTCAATGGGAAAGATCCCGGAGGCAAAGTCCCGCTAAAATGGCTGGTACCGCGCTTGATCAACCTACGATACGGTCTGCCTCCTGGAGGACAGATTTCGGGAAGGAGATGCCCAGTTCCTCTGCCACCTTGCGGTTCAGCCACAACTTCTTGGGCATCAGGGGCCGGATCGGGATATCGCTGGGCTTCTCCCCACGTGCCACCCGAGCGGCCAGCTTCCCGGTTTCGTATCCCACGACGGTGTAGTTTGCCCCCAGGCTCAAAAGTGCCCCGCGCTCGACATTGATCGGGGTGTTGGTGATCACCGGAATTCTTCCGTTCTGGCAGACCAAAATGACCGATTCCAGCGCCATCTCCACCGTGTTGTCTCCCGAGACAAAGATCAGATCGACCCCTCTGGCCACAAGCCCTTCAGCGGCGAGCTTCACCTGATTGGTTGCATCCACCGTGATCTCTGTGAGCTTTATCCCGTGTCTCCCGCACCCTGCCCGCATCATCTCGACACAGGCCTCGGAACAGGCTTCGGCGGGATTCCAGACAACTCCGATGTTGTCCAGGTCGGGGATAACTTCCCTGACTAAGGTGATGGTCTCTTCCACGGGCTGCCGTGTGAAGATGCCGGTGACATTGGGCTGATGATTCACTGAATCCTGAGCTACACCCATCCGGAAGGGATCGGTCACACAGCCGAAGACGTGGGGGATTGTCTTATTCACGTTGGCTGCCACCTGGAGACACGGGGTAGTTACAGTGACAATGAGGTCCACACGGTCGGTAACGAACTTCTGAGCAATAGAGGTGGCCGTGGCCCAGTCGCCTTGGGCGTTCTGGTAAGCGATTCGACAGGTCTTTCCATCTACAAATCCATCCTCTTCGAGTGCCTGCTTGATCCCTTCCACTGTTTGATCTATCGTTAACCTCGAGTCAAACTGCATGATACCTATGGTATATTCCTTCTTTTCTGCACATGCCCCGATGATGCAAAGAACGAACACTGAAATCAAGATCAGTATCTGGTAATTTTTGAACATTTTCTATCTCCACTGAATGAAAATTAGAAATATCCCTCCTGCAGCATCGAAAGGAGTTCCTCGTCCACCCTTTCGTACTTTCGAATCTCAGCAAACTTATCGAGGAGATCATCGACCGTCAGCCGTGCCTTGTCGTCACTGGAGATATCTTCGATTATCTCCCCCCGGTTCATCATGATCAGACGATCTCCCAATGCGACAGCCTGACGCATGGAATGAGTCACCATGAGGGTAGTCAGCTTGTGTTCCGCAACTATATTACGGGTGAGTTTCACTATCTGTTCTGCGGATTTGGGATCAAGGGCTGCCGTGTGCTCATCCAGTAGCAGGACCTTGGGCTCCTCGAGGGTGGCCATGAGCAGGGTCAGGGCCTGCCTCTGGCCCCCTGAGAGCGTCCCGATGGAGTTCTCCAAGCGGCTCTCCAGGCCCATCTCAAGCGACTTTACGCTTTCCTGATAAAACTGCAGGCGCTTGCGTGAAAGCCCCAGGCCTAACCCTTTACGCCTGCCGCGGAGCTCTGCCATCCGTAAGTTCTCGGCGATAGTCATGGTAGGGGCCGTGCCAAGGAAAGGGTTCTGGAAAACCCGGCCTATGAGGTTGGCACGCTTGAAGTCCGAAAGCTTCGTTACATCCTTCCCGGCGATGGAGATCTTTCCTGTGTCGCATATGAAACTGCCGGCCAGGGCATTGAGAAGCGTGGTTTTGCCAGAGCCGTTGGTTCCTACCACGGTAACGAAGCTTCCTTCCTCTATCTGTAGCGTCACGTCCTTCAGGGCGATAACCTCGTTGGCCGTCCCTCGATTGAAGACCTTCTGGAGATTGGCTATTGAAATCATCACTTCACCTTTCCTTTAACGCTTTCAATGATCTTGGGGGCAACGATGGCTAAGAGCACAAACACAGCCGTTATCAGCTTGAGGTCAATGGGATTCAATCCCACAGACAGTGCAAAGGCAATGAGGATTCGGAACAGTATGGAGCCAAGGATGACCCCCAGGAGCACCCATATCATTTTCCGCTTCCCCACAATAGTTTCCCCGATGATGACCGCAGCCAGTCCGAACACCAGCATCCCAATCCCCATTCCTACATCCGCGAATCCCTGATACTGTGCGACCAGTGCACCGGAAAAAGCCACCAATCCATTGGCGAGTGACACCCCCAAGATTTTCATCCTGTCGGTGCTTACCCCTTGAGCTGAAATCATGACCGGATTATCCCCCGTGGTACGCATGGCCAGCCCCAGGTCCGTCTTGAAAAGCCAGACGAGTATGAGCCAAAATCCCACTCCCAACAAAGTGAAAAGTGAAAGGCAGAGGTGTTCACGACTCAAAGGGATTTTGAGTCTTTCGATCAGGGTGATCAGGGTGCACTCTCTGAGCAGGGGCACGTTGGAGCGGCCCATGATGTGTAGGTTGATGGAATAGAGTGCGGTCATGACCAAAATTCCGGAGAGCAATCCGTTGATCTTGAACCGCGTATGGATCAGGGCCGTGGCGCTGCCCGCCACCATCCCTGCGGCAATGGCCACCGCCATAGCGCCAATCGGATTCCACCCTTTGATCACAAGGATGGCACAAACAGCCGCGCCCAGGGTAAGGCTCCCATCTACTGTGATGTCCGGAAAGTCGAAAACTCGAAATGTAATAAAAACCCCGAGGGCTAGGAATGCATAGCTCAAACCCAGGGAAATAGATCCGACATACAGGCCCATAGATTCTCCTCAGTTTGGCTGACCCAAGATAGATCTTTTCACTCTGTTACAAGGCAAACCCCCACAACTCCTTCACGAAAAGCCGATTTTTCCAAAAGGTGCTGAACGGAAACACACTCCCCATGCTGGGCTACCCTGTCGATCTCGCCCTCTAAATCAAAGCTTCCCGAGGTCAGGGGCATAAAATTGAAAACAACACAATGGTTATGGAGGAGAATGTCCGGACCGGTTGGGGACACACTGAAAAGGGATTGAACAAATCTTTCTGAGAAATTTCTCGCCTGATCCCGGGCCAACCCCAGCCCTACCATGCAGGCCGTTTTGTTCCGGTGTTCCAGCTCCACCGAGAAATGGAGCCATTTTTTCAAGTTCTCTTTGACCGAGATATCCAGCCCGTTGGCAGGGGCATTCTCCGCGATGGGAGATCTCTTGAGGCTGGCACCGAAGAGACCGACGGTCTCCCCGCAGGCGACCGTTGCCAGGAGTCCCTTGAATCCTTCCCTCTTTGCGGCGATATCAAACAAATCCCGGTATAGCTCGGAGAGACACACACCCTTTTCTTTGTCCCGGGCCTCGAATCTGGCGATGAGATTGAATTTCCCTTCGAATGAGCCGCTGAAGAGCATGTTGATTTTTACCTCTGCGATCAGACGGTCGGCTAAGAGAAAATCCGGTATATTGTTGCCGTCTGTGGGCAGATAAAAGACGTTGTTGTTAAGGATGAGCATTTCTCCAAAGGTTTTTTTGACCTCTTCGTAGGTGTCACCGAGGCTGCCGATACCGATCCCATACTTGAGGTCAGCCAGCGTTTTCTCTACCAGATCCGCCTCGGTGTATTGGGCTCGGGGGAGTTTGGCGATGCTTCCGTCGGCCGTCAGCAGGGAAGGTCCCTGCCGGAGGTCACGGATCTGATAAACGGCGGAGGAAGCCTCCGAAAGCTCCTCCTTACCGACATGACCGGCGACCTCTCTGGCATTCACAAAATGGCTCTCCGCTTCTGACACAGATCCAAGGACCTGAAACAATTGGTTGAACCCTGACACTTCAAACACGTTCCTGACAAAATCACTGAGGCCCACCAGCACCACATCTCCACCCACTGATTCCAACTGTTTCTTGATCTGGAGGAAGATTCTTAGCCCGGCGCTCGAAAGGTAAGTAAGGCTGTGCAGGTCCAACACGATTTGGTGATAGCCAGCCTTGATTTCTTTCTCCAGCGCCTGTCTGGTATGGCCGGCCCAGTATGCATCCAGACGACCTTCCAGATCGATCAAGAGCACATCGCCCCTCAGCTCTCTTTTGATCTCCACCGATAACCTCCTAAGTCATTCCCTTGGGTTCTTTCATAATCGATGCGGTTAAGTGATCTTTAAAATGCTCTTTGGTATTTTCTATTGTTTAGAGAATCGCCCAAACTCTCGAAGCAATGAGAAATCTTAAGCAGTCAGCGGTCGGCTATCAGCAATCAGTAAAAGCTGAGAGTTGAATGCTGAATACCTACGAAAAATTAACAGAAGCTTCCCAAAAATTACTTAAACTCAACTTTTTGGTGCGACTCTTTATGTGCTTAAGAAATTATCCCGTAACATTTTGGACCGTGATCATTACAGGGTCCTGCTGAACCTGTGCAGGGGCAGGGCATGCCCTGCCCTCGCTGTGACAAACACCTCGGTCCTTTTCTTACCACCTCCCCAAACTCCCCCATAAATTGCCATAGTTCACTCTCCAAAAATCCGATCTGCCTTCTCCAAGATAGATGCCGGTATCGCCACGCCCTGAACCTTTGCGGCCGATTTGTTAACTGCTATGAAAACTCTCTCCATCCGCTCAAATGGAATTTTGGCCGGATCCTCCCTGTTTATTATGCGAACGGCAATCTCTCCGGCCTTGTAGCCCACGTCGAAGAAATCCCATCCTACAGCGAGGAAAGCGCCCGCTTCCGCCTGCTTTACCTGATTGGCTACGAGGGGAATACGATTCTCATTAGCCACCCGTACCTCCGAATCAAAGCCAGCGGCAGAGAGGTTGTCTGAGATCTGGTAGATCACATCGATTTTTTTGCTTGCCAGCACCTGAGTTGCGTCCAGTATCTCGCTCGTCGCAGACACCGGAATGGCCACAAATTCATAGCCAACCTTTTCGGCTTCTTCCTTTGCACACTCCATGTAGTACTCCGAATTCACTTCGGCGGGTACGTAGAGCGTGCCCAGCTTCCTGGCACTGGGGAAGACCTCCCGTATGAGCTCCACTGACTGATGGAAGGGCGAAGTCGTGGGCACCCCCGTGACATTGGGGAGGTGATCGGTGTCTGTTCGACCTGCTCCGGCTAAAATCGGATTCGCCACTGAGCAGAAGACGATAGGCCCTTCAAATTTGGAGTTGATCGCTGCCTGAAGACAGGGGGTGCTTACGGAAATGATCATGTCCTTCCTGTCGCTCTTGAACTTCTGTGTGATCGCCAAGACCGTTGGAAAATCCCCCTGGGCATTTTTCACTTCTATGGATATGTTTTCTCCGTTACGGTAGCCCGCATCCTCGAGAGCCTTTAATATACCGGCAATCGACTGTTCGGAAAATGGGTTAGTGACGAACTGCATTATGCCGACCGAGGTAAGTTTCGTTTCCTGTTTCTTGCCACATCCTGCAATCACGGCGAGAAATCCCAAAAAGAGAAGGAATAGGTTCAGACGTCTCATCTGTCTCCTCCAATCCGGGAACGTTTCATTCCACCACCTCATCTGCCCTGTCCCACACATGTTTGGGAAATTTCAGCCCTAATGCCTCAATTCTCTTCCTATTGAAGGACATCCTCGGGACCATCACCTCCTGAATCGGAATGGTTGCCGGATCTTCCCCTCGAAGTACCCGCACCGCCAGTTTTCCCCCTGCATAGCCGGCCTCATAGAAGTCGAACCCATAGGCCACCGTTGCTCCGCGTGCCAAAATGTCCGGATCGTTGATGAAAAGGGGTATACTGTGCTCTTCGGTCACTTTGACCAGTGCGTCAAAACTTGCCAGCACAGTGTTGTCCCCTGTGACAAAGAAAGCGTCCACGCGCTTCTGGGCCACGGAAAGGGCTGCCTCGTAGATTTCGCTCGTGTTGGTTACAGTCCGTTCGACAAGCTCAACTCCCAACTCCCCGCACCGGTTCCTCGCCTTTTCCATCGCTGATGCGGAGTTGGCCTCCGACGAGTTCCAGATCGAGCCGATCCGCTTCACCTGGGGTAGGACCTCCTTGATGAAATCGATGGTCTGGATTACCGGGGGATAGGATCCCACTCCTGTTACATTGGGCAGATGATGGAGCGAATCCGTTCCCGCGCCCGCACGGTAGGGATCGTAGACCGCGGTAAAAACCACGGGGATCTCCCTGGCCCCGTTTATGGCAGCAACCAGGCATGGTGTGGTCAACGGGATTATGAGGTCCACCTTATCGCTCACGTATTTCTGGAGTATAACGTTTATGTTTCCCCAGTCGCTCTGGGCGTCGGTGTACCTCAGATTTATGTTTTCCCCATCTGTGTATCCGGCATCCTCGAAGGCCTGAATCACACCTCTCCGCGCTGCGTCGATCGCAGGGTCCGGCCCGAACTGAAAGATACCGACCGTGGGAAGGTCCTGTCCGGTTTTCTTACCGCATCCCTGGAAGCAGAGCCATATCGAACATATCAGCAAGCAAGCAACGGTCTTTCGAACCATGGTCCATCTCCTCCGGTTATTCCACAACCTTTTTTGCCTGCTTCACGATCTCTGGCGGGATGGTCAGCCCCAAGCGTTTCGCAACTTTGAGGTTTACTGCGAGTTTCTGTTCGGTCAAAGACTGGAAGGGGATATCCGCCGGGTTTTCTCCCCGGAGCACCCGAATTGCCAGCCTTCCGCTCTTCACGCCATTCTGGAAATAATCCCATCCCAGAGCCACCATTACTCCCTTTTCCGCGTCCGATGGCTCGTTGGAGAAAACAGCCAGCCCGTGATCCGTAGCGACCTGGATGACCGACTCCATAGCGGAATATACAGTATTATCCACAGTAGCGTAGATCACGTCAATGTCTTTCTCCACCAGAGCCTGAACACCTGCCATCACCTCGCCCGTTCCGCCGACCGTCACTTCCACTAAGGTCAGTCCCAGCTTCTTTGCTGACTGCCGGCAGAGCTCCACGTTGACATGGGCATTCTCGTGAGCCGGGTCCCACGGTACGCCCACCCTCTTGGCATTGGGGAGAATCTTCGTAATGAGTTGGACCGTGTGGAAAGCCGGGGCCGTCGAGGAGGCACCTGTCACGTTGGCTCTGTGGTTGACCGAGTCCGTACCCGCGCCCGCCCGGTACGGATTGGCGATTGCTCCGAACACTATTGGGACCGTATCTGTTGCACCTATAGCAGATTGCAGAGCGGGTGTAGAGATGGCGCAGATGAGGTCCTTCTGCCGGGCAAAGTTGGAGGCAATCTGGCGGGCAGTGGCCACATCGCCCAGGGCGTTCTTGACATCGAGATCTATGGTCTCTCCGTGAATGTATCCCGAATCCCTCAATACCTGAATGAAACCTTCCCGGGTTTCATCCAGCAGGCGATGGGAGTTGATCTGGAAAACACCGATTTTAGGTAGACCTTTTTCAGCTTTCTTACCACATCCCCCGAGACTGAACCACATGGCGCAGATCAGTAAACAGGCAATAGTTTTTCGTACCATGATTCATCTCCTCTCGGCTATTTTACAACTATATCTGCTTGATCCACGATCTCCGGCGGAATGGTAAGCCCCAACCGTTCAGCCACTTTGAGGTTGACGGCAAGTTTCTGTTCGGTCAAAGACTGGAAGGGGATATCCGCCGGGTTTTCTCCCCGGAGTACCCGAATTACCAGCTTTCCGCCCTTTACACCGTTCTGAAAATAATCCCATCCCAGGGCCGCCATCGCCCCCCTTTCCACATCAGACGGCCCGTTGGAAAAGACAGCCAGCCCGTGATCCGTGGCAACCTGAATGACCGACTCCATGGCAGAGTAAATCGTGTTATCCGCGATGGCATAGATGACATCAATCTTTTTCCCTGTCAGGGCCTGAACGCCTGCCATCACTTCGCTCGTCCCCTTGACTGTCACCTCGACCAAGGTGAGGCCCAGCTTTTTTGCCGACTGCCGGCAGAGCTCCACATTGACATGGGCGTTCTCATGTGTCGGGTCCCAGGGAACGCCCACCCTCTTGGCATTGGGAAGAATTTTCGTAATGAGTTTCACCGTGTCGAAGGCCGGGGCCGTCGCAGAGGTCCCTGTCACGTTGGCTCTGTGGTGCACCGAATCCGTTCCGGCCCCCGCGCGGTACGGATTGGCAATTGCTCCGAACACTATTGGCACTGTCTCCGTTGCACCTATGGCAGATTGCAGTGCGGGTGTAGAGATGGCGCAGATGAGGTCCTTCTGCCGGGCAAAGCTTGAGGCGATCTGGTGGGAAGTGGCTACATCTCCAAGGGCATTCTTAACATCGATGTCTACGGTCTGCCCATGAACATATCCCGAGTCTCTCAATACGTGGATGAACCCTTCCCGGGTCTCATCCAGCAGGCGATGTGAGTTGATCTGGAAAATGCCGATTTTGGGCAGCCCCCTTTCCACTTTCTTACTGCATTCCCAGGAACAAAAGCACATCAAACAAATCAACGAATAGACAGCGGCCTTTCGTACCATGGTGCCTCTTCTTCCTTTTGAAAGCTATGTGGTTTTTTGCCTGGCTTCGAATATGGTTACACTAAGCGTCTCAATGCCAGGATTGTTATGTCGTCGAACTGCTCAGCCCCGCCGACAAATTCTTCAACTGAATTCAGTATTCTGTGGATGAAAACTTTCATGTTTTCGGAATCCTCAGTGGTCGCCAGGAATTCCCGCAACCGCTCTTCCTCGTACATCTCGTAATCCGCAGTTGACGCTTCAGTGAGCCCATCCGTATAGAAGAGGATGATATCATTTTTGTGCAGCTCTATCGAACCTTCTTCGAGTTCCACGTCCTCCATGATTCCCAGCGCGATACTTCTGGTCATTGGGATCATTTCTACAGTTCCATCGAAGCGCTTGATAAAAGGCAGGTTATGTCCCGCATTGGCAAAACGGATGCTGCCGTTTCGAATATCGTATATAGCGTAGAACACGGTGATAAACATAGACGAGTCGTTCTCGGGGTAGATAGTCGCGTTCACCTGCTCCAGTGTCCTCCTGGGTGAAAGCTCCCCGGAGCTCGCCGTCTTGATGAGCGTCCGGGTCACAGCCATGAACAAAGCGGCTGGCACGCCCTTGCCCGACACATCGGCAACTAAAAACCCCAGATGATCCTCATCGATTAAAAAGAAGTCGTAGAAGTCGCCTCCGACCTCACGGGCAGGGTGGGTCAGGGCATAGATGTCGAGTTCCTTTTGCTCGGGAAACGGGGGGTAGGTATGAGGCAGAATGGACTGCTGGATCTGGCGGGCAATAGACAGCTCCCGTTCCACCCTCTCTTTGGCCCTTGTAGTCTCCGTTAAATCCTGGATATATTGCTTGAGATCCTCAACCATCTTGTTGAAAGTCAACGCCAGCTCGCCCACTTCATCCCTGTGCTTAATATCCGTAATTCGCGCATCCAGATTCCCCTTGGCAAGACTTCCGGCCGCTCCGGCCAGTTTCTTGAGCGGCTGGGTCAAGGAGTAGGAGATGATCGTCACCACGATGAACAATCCTATCAGTCCGGCTAACATGAACAGGATCAATCTCCTGCTCAGGGTCAGCACGACCGCCATCATCTCATTTTCCGGCAGTATAACGGCGAATGACCACTGGCTGGATCGGATGGGAGTGAATGCCAGCCAGGCACTGCCACCTCGCCAGAAATCCTCGATCCTTTCGATACCCGACTCTCCGGAGACCATCCTTTTACCGAGCTGCCTGAGCCGCTGGCGGCCAGGTGACTCTGCTATACTAAAGATCGATTCTCGCATCACATAAGTGCTATCAGGGTGGGTGATAAAAGTGCCATTATGACTGATCACAAAAGCGTAGCCGGTCTCGGCCACCCGCACCTCGGATGTGCTCTTCCTTAATTCCTCAAGATCGACGTCGGCTGTCACGATCCCGCGAACTGTGGAGTCCGGATTGAAGAAGGGCACCGAATAGGTCGTCATAATAGTACCGCCTCCCCCTTCGTCGTAGTACGGCTCCGTCCAGATGGGTTTCTGCAGCAGCTTGGGTATCATATACCAGTCCCAATCGAAATAGCGATACTGTTCGTTTCCGAGCTGAACAAACTGAACCTGTGTATCATTCCGATAGAAATAGGGGGAATAGTAATACCGATCTTTGTGGTAGACGTACGGCTCAAAGGCGATGGCCGACCCGTAAACCAATCCATTGTCGGCCACTGCATCGGCAAGGAGAGAAAGGAGCTTTGGCTCCGGGAGATCGGGGAAGATCTCGAGTGTGAGGGCAAGGTCTTTCGGCACCTGGGAGACCTGCCGGAAGTCGGCTTCGAAGCGGGCCGCATAGGAGTTCACCAGATTGGAGAGGCTTCTTCTGCTCACTTTTACCACGGCCTCTTTGCCCGTGAAGTAGCTTATTGCCAGAATACTGAGCAGTACCACAAGTGTTCCACCCAGGATCCAGAGGATCATCCGAGTGCGAATCGTCATCGTTACCTCACTTTGAAGGTTGAAAGAATTCCTCAAAACCCGGAGCGCTTTCAACCACACCCGCCCCCTTTAGTCCGGCCAGGACCCGTCTAAAATCCTCCACTTTCAATTGGCCATCCATCTCTCCATTTGCTTTTGCTTCCGTCAACTCCTTCATCGCATTCAACATCCATACCTGGTGATTTCGGCTGGTAGCGACATTGCATGCATAGCAGTATCTTATCACTATGTCCGTGGCATCCTGCGGGTGTTCGAAGGCCCACATCCATCCCCGAAGCGACGCCTGGACAAATCCTCTGCAGTCGTCTGCCGATTCCTGTAAGGTTTCCTCGAGACAGTATATGCCATCCTCGGGGTAGTTCAACCCGTAGTCGGCGAACCAGAAAGTAACGAGATCTTCGAAATCCAATCCTGCCTCGTACACGCGATGGTACTCGTTGTAGTACATCGCCGAGGCCACATCGAGGGCCCCGCGCAGGAATGGGTCCATACTGAATGCCTGTTGGACAAATCGGGCCTGGATATTATGCTTGCGGAAGAAGATTGTCGGCTGCAAGAGGAAATCCCCGCCCCAGAGCCCGATCGTCTTGCCGTTCAGATCTCGGGGTTCACGGATGTTGCTGGACTTTTTGGCGATAAGTATCAAACCCGAACGCTGAATTATCTGGGCGGTGTTCACCACCGGGAAGCCGCGGGATCGTTTGGCAATCCCCTCGGCAAGCCAGCCGGTACAGAAAGTCACCTCACCCCGGATCAATCTGTCGAACGGGGTAATGCCCGGACCTCCGGGTCTGATCTCCACATCCAGCCCCGCCTCGTCGTAGAAACCTTTCTCCTTGGCTACAAAGTATCCGGCAAACTGGGCCTGGGGGAGCCACTGCAGTTGCAGGCTCACCTTCTCACGGGCTGCTGCTCCACCCGCGATGCAGGCCCCTACGAGACCCAAACTCAGTATGCGTAAAAGCCTTTTCACTTTTTCCCCGACTATACGTGAAATATCTTGTCGAATCCTCCCAGAACGAACACGTTTCGAACAGCAGACTGAAGGTGCGAAAGGTGCATCTCATGGCCCGATTTTTTCAACTCCTTCAGAACCATAAGAAATAGCCCCAAACCAGCAGAACTTATATAGGTCAAATCCTTCAAATTCAGGTTCAGGCTGCCCTGCCAGTGGAGAAGGGTTTCACGGATCTGCTCCACTCCGCTGGCGTCCAGCCGACCGCTGAGAAATACCGTATTACCCTCGATTTTGAAATCCAGGGAAACAGCATCGGGCTCTTTCCCTTTCTCAAAGGGGGGCAGGATGAAATAAAACAGATCATCCGTGCTTTCGAGGATAACGACTTTCTTATCCGCGGGTAAATCGAACCCCTCTTCCATCAGAACCGCCCGGGGCATCTTGATCAGGCGATGCCGGAAGTCCAGGTCCGTTGCTGCTTTGCGAATGACCTCGTTCAACTTTTGCTCACTCATCCTTCTTCTCCTCAGGGACTTCTCCCACATAAGGCGGAATCGGGAGAAATATGGTATCCTCTGTTTCCTCAACGAACTTGACATTAAACCCTTCCGGAAGCTTGAACCCCTCCCGTGCCAGAGTTTCGACCGGAGAGCTCAAGAGTTTCTTCCGAAAATTGAAATCTTTCGACGCTTTTTCGACAATTTTCCGAAAGATATCGCTGGAATCTCTCTCCTCCACAGGTATGCTGCCGAAGGCGAAGTAGTAATCGTTCAGTATCTCCTGGGCACCTGCCAACAAATTCACCAAATTCATCGCATACCCTCCCTTTTATGATTCGGAATTTCTATTTTTGAACGATACGACGGATAGGTACGGCAACTCACGATAATGGCTATCATAATCAAGACCATACCCTACGACAAACTTGTCCGGAATCGTAAACCCCACGTAGTCCGCCTGAAATGGGATCACCCTCCGGTCGGGCTTGTCTAAAAGGACACAGGTCTTCAGCACCGCAGGTTTCCTCTTCAGGAGTTGCCTTGATACGAGATTGAGCGTGCGCCCAGTGTCAAGGATATCATCGACGAGAAGGACCCATTTGCTTCTAATATCTGTATTGATATCTCGCGTCATGTTCACTTCTCCCGAGGATTCCGTGCCTGCACCGTAAGAGGAAGCGACTATGAAATCGATCAGAAGCGGAATGTTGTGCACGTAGAAGAGCCTGACCATGTCGGCCAGAAACATGAAGCTGCCCTTGAGAAGGCCTATCACAATAAGCTTATCGCCATTGAAGTCATCGGCGATCTCTCTTACCAGGTTGCCGACCCGGACCTTCAGGTCAAATTCAGTAATCAGGGGCTTAAGAACCACATCCTGGTTTCGATTCATGACGCTCCCTTTTCTGTGGCCATTCTAAGGGCAAAAGAGTTTAGCCTTTCCTTTTGAGGAATTTCTTCATCGAGAGTCTGTTGAAACCGTCCTTCCCTTTCTGATAAGTCACCTGATCCATGGTCTGTCGGATAAGGTAGATCCCCAGGCCGCCGACCTTTCGCTCTTCGATCGGGGCATCAATATCCGGCTCCGGCACTGCGTCAAAATCGAAACATTTCCCGTGATCTTCTACTTCGGCAAGAAAAGCTTCCTCATCGAAATGACAGGTCACGGAGAAGCTCTGCAAGCCATCCTCCTCATAACCGTGGACGATAACGTTAGTGCAGGCCTCATCTACTGCCAGTTCGACCTGGAATATCTCGTCCTGTACCATACCCGCGAGCTTCGCCATCTGGGAAACGAAACGGGCAACGATCCCCAAAAATCGGATATCCGCCGGAACGGTGATCTTTGCTTGCCATCTCATCGGTAACTCTCAACTGGTATGGTGACTATATCGTCAAACCGTGTCATTCTACCTTTTCCAGCTCCATCTGCCTGTCCTTCGTCAGATCCATACCGGCGAAATCACCCTCGGGTAGCATCATATGGAACTGTGAGGTGTAATCTATGTCAATATCGACATCCCGAGTTTGAAGTTCGAGCAGATGTCCACCCGCCTTCCCGTCTTCTGTGAGAAAATGCAAGTGATACCCGGAAGCGTTTATTCCCTTCACGTAGTCCGGGCACCTGAACCCCACCATGGTGCCCGTTATGTCGTGGAACTCGAATATCGGCTGGCTCTTTGTAACCTCCACGAGCGGGGGATAGGGCCTGTTCTGTTTCGGAACGCTCCTGGCCTTGACATACCGGAAGGTCCCCTTCATCTCTATGGCATAAAAGATGTTCTGTGTGGGTAGCAGATCGTCCAGATATCGCTTAAATTGATCGTAATTCATCTCTTCGTTCAATGATATCGATTCATCCGGATCGAAAAAAGTCACCACAGCAAAAGGTGTCTTCATGGAATCCGCGACAGGGTAGGCCACTCCGTCGGATCTCACCTGGTAAAACTTTCCCCCTGTTTCGATCATTTCCCCGTCCAGACCATTGAAGGTCCCTATCCCGAAATCCCCATATTCCCTTAGCTCGCCATAGGTCAACTTCCCGTCGTAGGCACCTCCGAGCAGGGCATCGATGGTGGATATCTGAAACAGGACATCCCTGTTCTCCGGGGTGTGTGAACATCCGAGCGGCAACAGTAAAATTATGACAAATAGCAGACGAAAGGAAATCATCGCATCGACCTCCTCACCTTGAAGGACCATCCACCTGATACACACGAGTTTTCCGGCTGTCAGCCGATAGAAAGGAATATACGTCAGTAAGTAATTCCCTTCAATGGAAATCTTTGCTTTTTTTCGCCTCTTTGCATTCTATTGGGTATGGCAATCGGCTAAGAGATAAAATGTGAAGCTATGCTGGATAGCCAAATCTGCAGGCAATAAAACCTTGACATAGGGGACCTAAGGAGTGATATTTAAACTCCAAATTAGCCGACGTGATTTTAAGAGAGGTTTCTATCACGACCGGGATCAGGTTATCCCCGGTTATTCTCTGAAGGTTTCTATGGAGTCTTATCTGGAAGATATCTATGATGAGCCTGATGAGCTTACAAAATCGATAGCCCATCAGTTTGCGGAGGGACAGTCCGCTATAAACGAGGCTGCCTCTACAATTGATAACTCATCCGATATAATAGTGACCGGCATGGGGAGCAGCTTCTGCGTTGGGCTGGCTTTCAAAAGCTTCCTTTCAAAGTACGGCAGGCCCATAAGGCTCATAGAGACATCCGAGCTAATCCATTTCACGAGGGTTCTGGAGGGGTCAACGGTTGTTGCTGTGTCGAGAAGCGGATCGAGCGCTGAAATTACCGGGATGATCGACATGCTCGGGGACCGGGATGTCAGGATTGTAGCTGTGACGAACTCCCCCGAGAGCCCACTCGGTAGAAGGGCCGATGTGGTCTGCGACGCAAGGGTGGCTTTCGACCACAACATTTCGATCGCGACGTATACGGCTCTTCTAAGCACATCGCTCGTGCTTGCCTCGGATGTCTGTGGCAGATGGGAGGAATCGCTTGAAGGTCAACTTATCAGGTCTATCGAATCGTGCGAGACCCTCATCGGAGTGTGGAAGGATCAGCTCGAAGGCCTCGGTTCGTTTTTCGCTGAGAACGGGTCCTACTTTTTCCTCGGCAGGGGTTTGAACATCGCCTCCTCATACGAGGGGGCACTCCTCTGGGAGGAGGCAGCGAAATTCCCAGCCTCGGCGATGCCGACAGGTTCATTCAGGCATGGACCCCAGGAGGTGATAGGCCCGGATTTCAGAGCCTTTATCTGGCTGGATCAACTCTCGATGAGGGAGGCCGATCTCGCCTTAGCAAGGGATATATCGAAGCTTTCCGGGGAATTCGTGTTGATAGGCCAGGGACTTGAGCAGATAAAGTCACCTTCTGCATTTGCCCTTCCGAAGATCGATCCCGATTTCGAGTCGGTTATCAGCATAATTCCGGCACAGATCGCAGCCTATGTTTTCGCCATGAATAGGAACCAGGACCCCGATTCCTTCAAGTATTCGAAATATATAGTGGAGGATGAGGGTGGGATACTTTGATTGTGGATTTGAGGTTATGGAGCGGGAAGGTCTACAGTCTCAAATTGATTTTTGTCCAGACCTTTTGAGAAATCGGGATCGGTTTAAGGCCGAATAGAACTTCAAAACTTTTTATCCTAGAAGGAGAGACGTATGAAATCGTTGAAGATCGGTCAGGTTGACCTCGATACCTCGCACCCGGGTAGCTGGCTCCCGGTAATTCGGGAGATGGGACATGAGGTCGTCGGAGTTTTCGATGGCGGCACGGTATATCCCGAGGGATATGCTGCTGAATTCGCCAGAGAAAATGAAATTCCGAAAGCCTATGATTCTTTGGAAGAGATGGCGGCCGATGTGGATGTAGCCATCATCCACAGCTGCAACTGGGACATCCACATCGAGCGCGCGAGGCCCTTTATAGAGATGGGTAAGTCCCTTCTTATAGATAAACCTATGGCCGGAAACCTGAAGGATGTAAATCAGTTCCTAACCTGGGGTGCGGAGGGAAACAGGGTAACCGGCGGGTCCTCACTCAGGTTCTGCTACGAAGCCCGGGATTTCTGCGGCATGCCCGAGGACGAACGGGGCAGGCCGACCTTTGCTATGGCAGGGTGCGCTGTGGACGAGTTCAACTACGGCATCCATGCGTATTCCCTCATTTCCGGAGTTATGGGAACCGGGATACAGAAAGTGCGCTACCTTGGAAGCCTCATCCAGCACCAGTATGAGCTTGTCTGGGAGGATGGCAAACGCGGCATATTGACAGTCGGCAAGAACCCCGGCTATCTGCCCTTCTACGCCACCATAGTTACCACTAAAGGTATTCACCACATAGAGGTTGACTCGAAAAGGCTCTACAGGGCCCTCCTCGAAAGCACTCTCCCATACCTCGCTGGAGAGGCCGATGCACCGATGTCGTTTAAAGATCTCATTGAACCCGAGATTACAGCGATCGCAGCCAGAATATCGAGGGCACGCGGAGGCGAGCCGGTTTACCTCTCGGATGTGCCGCTTGACGATCCTGGTTACGATGGGGCGGCTTTTGGGGAATCTTACAGGATATCGAAACTGGGACAGAAGTAAGACCGGGTTCAAATAGAAATCTTGGAGGGAGAATTTGGTGACACCAAAAGGTAGAGCTATAGCAGCGCTTGAACTTAAAAAGCCAGTGCCTGGACTTGTGCCGACCTTTGAGCTCGAGTTTCAGCTCACACAGGAACTCCTCGGCAAGGAATATCACGCCGGGAATGAGTGGAAGGAGGCGAGCTCCGGGGAGCGCGACAGGATGCTCCGTGAGAACGCGGAGCTATTTGTCGAGGTTTGCGAAACTCTTGACTATTCGATTATAATGGACGTCAAATCCCCGGATGAGGATGGACTCATAGACACGGCAAAGCTCATACATGAGCTCGCAGGGGATGATTACATGATAATCTGCCACGGAGATGCCACTTACAGCATCCCTTCCGGGGAAAATATGACCGATTTTGTGACTAAGCTCTTCGAACATGGGGATGAGGTGAAGCGCGAGGCCGACGATATGGTGACACAGGCCCTCGAGAGGGGCAAGCGTCTCGTCGATAATGGTATAGACGGCTTCGCACTCTGTGCTGATTACTGCTTCAATACAGGACCTTTCCTCTCTCCGAAGATGTTTTCGGAGTTCGTTACCCCTTTCCTCGCAAGGCTTGTAGCCGGTTACAGGGATATGGGTGCATATGTCATAAAGCACACGGACGGTAATATCATGCCGATACTCGACCAGCTTGTCTCCTGCAGGCCTCATGCGGTACATTCCATAGATTGCCAGGCGAAGGACATGGACATTAAGGTCATAAAGGAGATAGCAGGGGATAAGGTCTGCCTCATAGGTGGGGTGCAGTGCAGCCTCCTTCAGACCGGCACGGAGGAGGAGATAATCGAGGACTGCAAATACGTTCTCAGGCACGGAATGCCTGGTGGCGGCTACATTTACAGCACCTCAAACGTTGCCTTCAAGGGACTGGCACTCGAGCGATACATGCTTGTTCTCGAAATGAGGGAGAAATATGGCCGGTACGATGAAAATGGAGATCCATGTCCCATAGATTAGTATCTAAGCAGGAGGTAAGGGCATATGGGAAAGCTGAAGGTGGGAGTGATCGGACTTGGGGTTGGTAAGGGTCATATCAAGGGATACATTTCACACCCTGATGCCAAGGTGGTGGCAATCTGTGACAGCGATAAGAAGCGGTTGAAGGAGGTTGGGAGCGATTACGGAATAAAACAGCGCTACGCCGACTACGAGGAGATGCTCGATGAGGAAAAGCTCGACGTGGTTAGCGTTGCAACCCCTAACTACGTTCATGCGCCGATAACTATAAAAGCGCTCGATGCCGGATGCCACGTCCTCTGCGAGAAGCCGATGGCTATGAATGTCGAGGAAGCTGAAGAGATGGAGGCGAAGGCCAGGAAAGCCAAGAAACGCCTTATGATAAACTTTTCCTACCGCTTCTCTCCGATGAGCCATGCCCTGAAATCACAGGTTGACTCCGGGGTCATCGGGGAAGTGTACTTCGCAAGGACCGTCTGGCACCGGAGGCGCGGGCTCCCGGGTTTCGGAGGGTGGTTCGGCCAGAAGGACAAATCCGGAGGTGGACCGCTTATAGACCTCGGGGTGCACAGGATAGATCTCGCACTCTGGCTTATGGGATATCCAGAGCCTGAGCTGGTCGTCGGGAGCACTTACGATTATATATCCTCCGAGATAGCTGCCCGTGAGAAGAAGAAGTTCGATGTGGAGGATCTGGCGGTCGGTCTCGTCAAATTTTCCAACGGTGCGACACTCGAGGCCGAGGCAAGCTGGGCCGTAAACCGCCCCGAGAGGGAATTTATGGAGACACGGCTCTACGGGCGTAAGGGAGGGCTTGTTCAACAGAACACCGGCGGAGGATACGATTTCGAGGCCTGGCTCTACACTGAGGAGAACGGTTTCCACTTCAATAAGAAGCTCGCCCTCTCGAGCACCCCTGTCCCTGTCCCCATGTCCCACTTCATAGATTCCATAGTGAACGACACCCCCAATATAGCGACAGCCGAGGAGGGGGTTAAGGTGATGAAGATACTCGATGGGATATACAAAAGCGCGGAGACCGGAAAACCGGTTGATCTTAGATTGAAGCCTAAGAAGAAAACGTCCTGAGCGCCTTCAGACACCTCTCCTGGTTCGTCGTAAAGGGATAGAGGTTTCGCAGGACCGACATTAGGGAAGCACCTGGGTGTAAGCTATGCCCGGGTGTTTCTTTATTGGCTCGGACCACCTATCGTCTGCACAATTTGCAGCCAGTTATATAAATTGCTCTTCTTTCAAAGTCGGAAATATAAGCATCTTTCAGGAAACATTTTTTTCTTTTGTTGTTTTAGAAACGCCCCGCATGAAGATAAGAATTTACCCGTGCAACGGTTTTTTCGTGAGATGCCGAGGCAAGTATGTTTACACATCTATCCTTGTAGAGACGCCTCGGATGAACAGTAAGAAAATAATCGGGCAACATTTGGGTAGTGATGATTATGACATCCCACAAAACTTCTGTAAGGGCAGGACATGCCCTGCCCCTACAACAATTCATTGAACGTGCCTGTAGAGCTATTTCGCGGGTTCTCCCTACCCAAATCCCATTTGAGAGGGTTGGTCCGGATATATTCCCGAGTACGGTTCAACTCGGTACCGTTCCTGACGACATGCTCGTAATAATTGCGTTGCCAGATTGAGCCGTCAGCCTTTCCCTGAATTCTGTTGATGAACCTGGTTACAGCAGATTTATAGGAACCGACGATGGTATGCAAAGATCGAGGTGGTACATCCCCGAAACTGCGATTCTCGTGTAGGGGCAGGGACATTCCCTGCCCTCGTATCGGTTATCTGATAATGCCATGGATATGGTTTGGCATCACAGCCTATCGAAAGTGACATCATCTCGACATCATCCTGAACTTGTTTCAGGATCCCTTTAAATTTACAGGGTGGCCCGATTATTTTGTTACTGTTCACCCGAGACGTCTCTACAGATAAATACCTGAAAACGCAATAGCGACTGAAGAGTCTCAGGTGACGGTGGCGAAGTTTATTCATCGTCATCATCGTCTTCCCCGTCGTCATCGTCGTCGCGCTCCACCTGCCTATCGAGGAGCTTGCCATTTGCCGCGATTTTCAACTCGATGTCTTTGCCCTCGTATTCAAATTCGGCCTCATAAACCGTATTTCCATCTTTCATCTCACGCTCAATTTCTTCGAGCTTCAGGCCATCCACCTCGCGAAGGATTTCGGCAAGAATGGTAGCTTTGACGGCATCGGGAATGTCCTCAAGCGATACGGCCTCTCCTTGCTCATCAGCCTCTTTGTCGTTCGCGGCGATTGAGATGCCATAGACTGTAATTGCACAGATGCCGAAGAGCAGAAGAAGGGTGAACCAACGTTTCGGATTCATTGTGCTTCTCCTTTCCTATGTGGTTTGCGGAGTAAGCAATGCGCAAAGTAAGTCCATTACCGCCCCAGTCATTTCAAAAACTCAGTGATCAATGAGTTGACGTTCTTCGGCTGCTCAACTCCTATTAAGTGACCGGTGTCAAGTATCTCAACTCGTATATTGGGAATATCTTGAACCAGTATTTTTGTCCTTTCTGGATTTCCAACGAGATTATCCTTTTCTCCGAGCACCAACAGCACCGGAACCTTCAGGCTTTGGCGCTGTTCAGCCGTAAACTGGATGGGCCGTGCCTTTCGGGGAAACGTCCCTGTCATCATCAATCGAAACCATTCCTCGGCTGCGTCCACCACCCTGGGGTCATCCCCAAACGCCCAGGGGATGGTAATCTCTTGGATTGGTTTGAGTGGAAAAAATTGAGTGATCATGATCCTCAGCACTGACTCGGTGGTACCGCCGTAACCCATCGGGCCAAGCAGCACCAGTTTCTCCACCCGTTCGGGCGCGTAGAGCGCATAATTGGTGCCGATAAATCCACCCTCGGAAGCGCCCACCACATAGGCTCTTTCGATCCCAAGTTTATCGGTTATCTCGGAGCAAAGCTCAGCCTGAGCCCGACCATCCTTTGGATAGTAGTCGCGACTTCTTAATTCACTTCTTCCGGCATCGCCCAGGGTATCAACGGCATAGGTTCGGTAATGCTTATTCAGTTCCTCCACGTTATACAGCCACGACCAGCCACCTACGCC
>CAZTBA010000004.1:19857-47722 GCA_964611725.1 uncultured bacterium | reverse complement strand
AACTAGCACCAATGGTTACTAGCTGGGACGATGGACATCCGATGGACATTAAGCTTGCGGACCTCCTGTCAGAATTCGGTGTCAACGGGACATTCTACGTCGCTCCCCGCAACAGGGAACGTCCCGTAATGGAAACGGGGATTTTGCGAGGGCTTGGCGAGCGCTTCGAAATAGGTGCCCACAGTGTTACGCATCGAAAGTTACCATTACTTTCCACTCAGGATCTTAGGGAAGAGGTCTCAGGTAGTAAGATGGAATTGGAAGATATCCTCGCTAAGCCGGTGATAATGTTTTGCTATCCGAAGGGAATGTATAACCGGGATGTGCGGCAGGCAGTGATTAGTGCTGGTTTTGTCGGGGCTCGGACCGTGAAACGGTTTTACACAAACATGGGAAATGATCCGTGGAGGATGCCGACCACTTCGTACGCTTTCCCTGATCCACTCCGAGTCGTTATGCGATATGCGTTGAGGTCACTGAAGCCCGGTAACTGGGATGGTGTCATCCGATTGATGCGAGTAGGGCCTACGAAATCATGGGTGGAAATTGCCTGTTCTTTCTTCCAAAAAGCATTGGAGAGAGGTGGCGTTTGGCATCTCTGGGGTCATTCTTGGGAGATCGAAGATTACAATCTCTGGGACGATCTAAGGACAGTCCTTCGTATGGTGTCACAGCGTGATGGTGTTAGGTATTTGACGAATGGTCAGTTGATTGAGAGCGAAATACTATCCCCGGTTGGAGATAATTACGCGGCAAATGACGGTGTATAGACAAAAGCGGATTTAGCGGCACCAGAGATGTTGCTGTTAAGACAATGTTTCGGGTCGGAGGAAAGAACTGTAAAATGAGAAAAAACAGCTCTATTTTCAGGAGGGAGATCTTCCGAAGCGGAAGATATATTCAATACTTTCGTCCGGAAGATTTGCGCAACCCCTTCCATAGACTTTACGCTCAGAAACGACAGGATACGATAGATATAATCCGTAGGTCAGGTATTAAGGGTAGGATTCTGGACATAGGTGGGGGCATGGGTAGAATTGCTTCGGCCCTGGTAAGATCGCCTCAGATTAAAGTGGTTCTGGCAGATATATCTTTGGATATGCTGGAATTAGCCAGAAAACGCGCTGGCGTGCGGGATGACCTGAGTCTGATTTGCTCTGATGCACATCTGTTACCTTTCGAAGAAGGCTCCTTCGATTGTATAATTGGTCTGGATCTTCTCTGCCATTTAAGGGACCCGGAGATTGCCGTCCGGGAATTTCACCGTGTCCTGGACGACCAAGGTATGCTTATCTTGGACTCTACCAATAGCAATCCCGTATGGGCCTTCTTCTATCCGAGATATCTTGGATTGAATCCAATAAAGTGGTGGAAGGTTATAAATCTCGGGGGTGTTTTACCCGGATGGGAAGGTGTTGTGAAACATTACAGCAAGAGGGAATTCCTCAGCTTCCTGCGTGATGCAGGCTTCAAGGTTATGGAAAACCTGTATTATGGCCCGGGTATATGTCCAAAGTGGCATCTGGCAGTTTCGAAGAAAACAGGATAATGGTAGGCGTTTGAATATGAAAATCCTATTGGTTGATCCTCCTGGAAAAAACAAAGGTTTCAATACTGGATTGGGCTATCTATCGGCCATTCTCAAGGGAAGCCATTCCGTCGAGGTCCTTGACTTGAACAATATTGAGGTGGGATTATGTGGCGACCTGAATCGCGATCTTCCTGCAAGTGAATTGGAGGAAAGGACTCTCGGTGCCATAGACTCCTTTAAGCCCGACATCTTTGGTGTTTCCGTCAAGACCTTCACCGCCGATGTATCGAAGGAGATTTTCAGGATAGCTACGAGACATAATCCCCATACGGTAACCGTTGCGGGTGGCCCCCATATTACTTTAGATGGCCTCAAATATGTTCAGGAAAGCCATATAGATTTCGGCATACAGGGCGAGGGAGAGTACTCCTTTCCGCAACTGTGTGAGGTCCTGGAGAAAGGGGAAGATCTGGAGGGCATCGAAGGGCTTATTTGCTGGATTGATGGTAGGATAGTGCAAAATCCGAGGAGCAGCGCGGTTATACCTTTGGATAGTCTTCGCTTTCCCTGTTATGATAATTTCAGCTCCGTTATATCTAACGGGTGTCAGATAAAGGAATACCCCTTGCTTACCAGCAGAGGGTGTCCCTATAAGTGCTCTTACTGTTCTATGCCCAAGATCATGGGCAGGAAATGGCGCTGTAGTTCGCCACAGAGGGTTATTGAAGAGCTGAAGTATGCCAGGGAACGTTATCACAGTGAAAGCTTTACTGTGGTTGATGATAACCTGACACTGGATTTGAAGAGGGTCGAAGGGATCTGCGACCTAATTATAGCAGAGGATCTCAATTTCAAATGGAACAGTCAGAACGGTATCCGGGCCGATCGGATTGATTCCGCCCTGGCCGAGAAGATGAAGCGATCCGGATGTAAACATGTCTGGATAGGGGTTGAAAGCGCTGATGAAAGGGTCTTCAAGAATATAGATAAGGGTGAGAAACTGGAGGATATAAAGAAGGGTATCGGGATCCTGAAACACGCAGGGATCAAGGTCGGGGGATTCTTCATGATCGGCTTGCCGGGGAGCACGAGGGAATCTGACCTCAAGTCTGTCAACTTCTCAAAAGACCTGGATATAGATTCGTGGTGGTTCTACTTTGTCCCTTACCCCCGTACCCGGGCCTGGGAATGGGTGAAAGCAAATGGGAGAGTACTTCGCCCCATTGAGGGTACACTACAATTCGGTGCGGCCAATATCGAACCGGTTTTTGAGACCGAAGAGTATCCCAAAGCTGTGAGAATGCGTACCTATGAGGAAATCCATATCCGGATGGGATACCTGGACCGTCTTTTCGATCCTTTGCTCGGCCAAAAGGACAACCTGCTTAAGCTATTTAGAAGAGCGCTGAGTTTCGGTCCCTGGGCCGTAATCTCTTTGGCAGAATTTGTGTTCAGATATAACGCTAAGTTGTTAATTAGAAAACTTAGGACCAGGCTTCTATAAATTATCCTTCCTACAAGAGATAACTACTTATGATCTGTAAGGCTAGCCCTTTTATACCTATACAGGTAACAAAACGTGGTCTGTCAACGTTTTTCCGACGTTCCCAGAAGAATTGGAAGGTACTCTCCGGAAAATGGGAAATGGAGAATACGGACAAAGGAATCATCTTCAAGGAACCACTGAGTGAACGTGGGGAGAGTATAATCGTTTTCGATTCCTCCGATTGGGACACTTGTTCTATATATATCAGGTTCAAGATGTTGACAGAAAGTATAAAACCTCCGGAGGGAGGAGTCATCGTTTATTTCCGTTTCAAAAACGCCAAAAACTACTATTCTTTTCACCTCTGCCTCCCCAAGCAAAGGGTAGAATTTGTGAAGAGATATAGCGGGACTTGGACTATAGGTGAGGGCAAGCAGTACGGTTTCGAAATCCAAAGGGATTATGAAGTCAATATCAAGACGGACTCGGGGCTTCATGAATGCTGGATAGATGATGAAAACATCTTAACGGTGGAGGATGTGGATATAACTGAAGGATGCGTGGGAATAGGATCCAAATACTGTGGCGCCGAGTTTAACAATATCTTGGTTAATTTTCCCGATTATCATGAAGATCAGATATAGGGAAGCTTGGACTTCCCGCAAGCAGATCTTTGTCGTGAGTATGAGCTTCTTCAATACCTTTTGACACTGCATTACTTCTACTCCTCTCAACCGCTACAGATAAGGAAGTTCCAGTTATGATAGGCAACTTGAAAAACCTTCTCCGCCTTCCTTCGTACATTAAGGAAGGAGTTCTATACCATTTAGGCGGTTTCCTGTACACTGCGAAGCCACGCACAGTGCAGTTTCCAGTGAACAATCGATGTGATTCAAGGTGTATCATGTGCAACAGGTGGAGGGTCGAGGACAAAAATGAGATCGATACAGGGAAGATCCGGGAAGTATTCTCCAATCCTCTTTTCTCAGAGGTTGAGGAAGTTAACCTCCATGGAGGGGAGCCCACCTTGCGTGAGGATCTGGCGGAAATATGCAGTATTATCCAGGATTCATGTCCGAGCCTGAAGCATATATGGATATCAACCAACGGGCTGAACTCCAGGCGGGTTGAAAGAAGGGTGATGGAGGTTCTCAATGTTGTTGACTTCGACAGAATCCAAACCCTGGCTGTAAATGTTTCGGTAGACGGCATAGATGAGGTGCATGATAGGATACGAGGGGTTAAAGGAGGTTTCAGAAAGACTGTTGAAACTGTTAGGATTCTAAAACAGCTTCAAATGAGGTATCCTATCGAAATCATCATGGGAACAGTTATGCAGCCTCTAAACCTTCACCAAATTGACGAAATGGAGGATTTAGCTGAGGATTTAGGGGTACCGATAATTTTCCAGCCACTCGCATTCGATGATTTCTTTAACATAGATGATGCTGATGCATCTCAGCTTAATTTCAAATCGGGAGATTTGGAGAGGTATAGAGAACTGATTGAAGAGAAATTCTTGAACGGTTCTTCCGCCACAGATTTCTACTGGCATGGATTCTTAGGCATGATGAACGGTAGGAAAAGAAGTACACCTTGCGCCTTCGACAGGTATGTGTTTTCCCTTTACCCGACTGGTGAGGTCCTCCCGTGTTCTGCGAGGGACTGGATCCTCTTCGGAAATGTCTATGATAAACCGGTGGACGAAATATGGTTTAGTCGTAAAGCCAATGCCATCAGGAAAAAGATGAAAAAGGAAATCTGCCCGAACTGTCCTTCCTATTGCTTGGCAGAATTTTCTATAAAAAGGGAATTTTTCGCCTATCTAAAATTCCGTCTGAAGAAAGTTATCCTTAACACACATCATTAGATCCAAACAATCCGTAGCCATAATTATGCACATAGGGGAAGCAGTTTATGAATGGTTTAGAACGGTATAAACGTCTCCCGGGCCTTATAGCGGGGGGAATAACTTATAAGCTTGCAGGTTTTCTCTTCACACCACGCCCAAAGTTCGTCGCTTTTCCGGTCACCTTCCGCTGTAACTCCAGGTGTCAGATGTGCAATATCTGGCAGAATCCGAAGACAACGGATGAAATAGATATCAATAAAATAAGGGAGATCTTCTCAAACCCCCTTTTCAGGAAAGTGGAGGAGGTTGTTCTGCATGGCGGGGAGCCGACGCTCCGAAAGGACCTCAGCGAAATCTACAGGATTATTCAGGCATCGTGTCCCTGCTTGAAAGAAATATTCTCAAGCACGAACGGACTGAATCCAAGAATGGTGGAGAGGAGGATCGGGGAAATTCTTGAGGTAGTCGATTTCAACGGTCTACAGCTTACATTTAGTGTTTCCATCGATGGGCTCAAGGAATCCCATGAGAAAATCCGTGGGGTACCAGGAGGTTTTGACCGTGCTATCGAGACGCTCGACGTACTGAAGAAGTTTCAACAGAGATACCCTATAAGATTGGGAATCATCACTGTAATACAGCCCCAGAATCTCCAGGATCTGAACGGCGTGGAGAATATAGCTGAGAAGTATGGTGCCTCTCTTGTCTATCAACCTCTGATGATAGATACCTTCTATGAGAATTCCGCCTCGGACTCCAGGCTGCAATTCTCGGAGAGTGATTTGGAAGAGTATCGGGATATTGCGAAGAAACTCGCCCGTGGCAGCAATCCTGCCAGCCTGTACTGGAGAAACTTCATCGAAATGATGGATGGAGGAAAGAGGACGGTCCCCTGTGCCTTCGACCGGTACGTATTGTCTTTGTATCCTACAGGGGAAGTTCTACCCTGCTCCAAGGAAGATTGGATCCTTTTTGGAAATATCTATGACAAACCTGTGGATGAGATCTGGTACAGCCGTAGGGCCGACAAGATTCGGAAGAAGATGAGGAAGGAAGTCTGCCCGGGGTGTACATTTTACTGCGGCGTTGATTTTACTTTGAAAAAGGAATTTTTTACATATTTCAGGCATATACTGAGGAAAAACATATTCGGTAACGGTAACCGATGAGGGTTTAGATGGGTTTAGTTGGTAGATTGGTAAAAAACACAGGTTATTTAGCCGTCGGCAATCAACTGGGTAACTTGGTCCAGTTTGTCTTTTTCCTTTACTTCGCAAGGACTTTTGGAGAAGCCGCTGTTGGGCAGTATTCTTTCGCTTTCTCGTTCACATATGTTTTTGCCGTTATTGCGAATCTGGGGATATCTATCTATCTAATTCGTGAGATAGCACGCGATAGATCTGGCAGCAGACAATTGTTCTTTGATGGTTTGGTTATGAGGATCCTTTCCATTTCGATCCTTTTTGGTATTGCCCTGGTTGTCATTCGCTTTTTCTTCAAAGATTTCTCTGAGGAAATGCTGAGAATTATCGGGTTTCTCGGCCTGTATCAGGTCCTCTTCAGCCTCGCGGATGTCTTTGCCGGAGAGTTCAAGGGCCGTGAAAGGATGGGACTGATTTCCCTTATCGGTCTGTCATCAAAATCGGTCACGGGAATAGGTGGGTTTCTGCTCATCGCTTTGGGGCTGCCATACAGTCTTGTTTTAGTAGTCTTCCCCATAGGAGGGTTATTTTATCTGGTCACCTGTATAGTCATCTCCCGTTACAGCTTTGGTCCGGTGTCGGCTAAATTTAGACACCTTACCCATTACAAAAGGCTCTTCCTTAACGTGTTGCCCTTTGGAATCACCATTGCCTTGGTGGAAATCATGTTCTGCCAGGATATTCTGATCCTCAGGTTCCTCAGAGGTGATACCTCTGTAGGTGTTTATTCGGTAGCTGTGAAGATTACAGGGATGATTATAGGGGTTTCACTATTCCTCCATACTGCTATGCTACCCATTCTGTCCAGGCTGTTTGTGGAATCGCGCTCGAAATTGATCGAGGTATCCGAGCGGATGTTGAAATACCTGATTATAGCCAGCCTACCGCTATCTGTAGGTCTGGTCACGCTCTCTGATAGGATCATCAGGCTTCTATATCAAGATAAGTTCGGAGACTCCATTTTGGTGCTCAGAATTGTGGGGTGGATGGTAACCATTGGTCTGGTCCAGACAATCTTCTCCGCTCTTCTGCCCTCCATCAACCGCCAAAAAGAAAAGGCAATCTGTTACGCGATAAACCTGGTGATCAGCGTTACGTTAAACTTAAGCCTCATTCATTACCTCGATTATCTGGGAGCCTCCATTGCCAGATTGATCACGGAAATTATAACCACCGCTTTATTCTTCTTTGTGGTATCTAAGTACCTTGTCATTCTACCAATGTTTAAGTTAGCTTTGAAACCTGTTCTGGCCTGCATCGCTATGGCTGTGTTTATCTACTACGGTCATAATTGGAACCTCGCTTTTCTTATCCCTCTATCCGGTATCATCTACCTCATCTCTCTATTTGCGCTGGGCACATTTACCCAGGAAGAAATAGCGACCATTAAAAGTGTCGGCCTAAAGAAGTTTTATGTGAGTAATTTTAGAGAGTAGATCAATAGATGCCCGGTTGCCTTATTCCCAAATTCTCTATTGCTGTAAGAAACTTAATTCCAAAGGATGTTTGAGATGTCCAGTGTGGTTTTGATTAGTCCCCCGCAGATATTCACCAAGACCCAGGTAGTAGCCGGGGTAACCCCCCCTTTGGGCCCCGCTTACTTAGCGGCAGTGTTGGATCAGGCGGGATACAAGGTGAAGATCATAGATGCCTTGGGGGAAAATCCTAATCAATTTACTCCATATAAGAATTTAGTTCTCAGAGGTCTAACTTTTCAGGATATGATCAGGCAGATACCCAGGGAGACCGACCTAATAGGGATTTCCAATCTATATACCTTTGCGTTTCCTTTAGTTTCCAGTTTGGCGAAGGAAATCAAGTCCCATTTTCCAAACATCCCTGTTGTTCTGGGAGGAGCACACGTCTCCAGCCTACCGGAGGAGACCTTAAAGGATCCCAATGTGGATTATATAGTCATCAGTGAGGGGGAAAGCTCCTTACTTGAGCTGTGTTCCGCCTTAAACGGAAATGGTGATGTTTCGGACATAGATGGTTTTGGTTATAAGAAAAATTCTGAGATATTTATAAACCCTAAGACTAAGTTTATAAAAGATCTGGATAGTATTCCTTTCCCTAAGAGAGATCTCCTTCCCATGGACAATTACCAGAAGACTTTTGAGCCTCATGGAGCTGTGAGGGGACGCTGGACAACTATGATCGCCACTCGGGGTTGCCCCTTCACCTGCTCATTCTGCAATACGCCATCCATATGGCAGAGGAGATGGCGCTCGAGGAATCCTGTCCGCGTTGTCGACGAGATGGAAGAAGTATCAAGGGACTATGACATAAATGATTTTCATTTTGAAGACGAAAACATGGTCAATAACAGGAAGTGGATATTGAAGTTTTGTGACGAGCTGGTCGATAGGAAGCTTAACGTAGGATGGCAGCTCAGTAATGGGGCGCGCGTCGAGAATATTACCAGGGAAGTGCTTTCCAAGATGAAAGCAAGCGGATTGACTAACATGGGGGTCGCTCCTGAAAGCGGGTCCGAGCGTGTCCGCAGACATGTTATCCACAAACGACTCAACATAGAAGCGGTCAAAAAAGCAGTGGTCAATGCTTCGAAGCTGGGTATAACTATTACTTCCTATTTCGTCATCGGCTTTCCGGATGAGACAGAAGATGAGATTAATCAGACTATCAAGCTTGCCAGGGAACTTGCCCAGCTTGGATTGGACGAGTGCTCTGTAAACACGTTTCAGTTGGTTCCCGGTTGTGAGCTTTTCTTTAAGCTGAAGAGCGAGGGCAAAATTGAGGTAGACGAAGATTTCTTCATCAATTTTGGGCAGATGGGCGATCTGACCGGTGTTAGGACGTGGTCCGATACCTTAAGTGGTAAAGAGCTTTCACGACTGAAGAGAAAAGCTTACCTATATTTCTATCTGACCAGTTTTTTGTATCATCCATCGAAGGCTCTGAGGCTGATCAGGAATTTCCTTACCTCTGTCCAGGAAACCAAGAGTGAGCGGGTTATGCATACCTTATTGAAGCATAACTTACCTTCCTTTATAGCCAATCCATAATCATCTAAGGTAAAGATACATATATGGAAAACTCTCGAATGAGAGAAGTCATATCTGTTTCTCTGATCTTGATACTGGCTGTTTTGGTTCGCATCCCTTCGCTAACTCAGCCTTTGGGGCCTGATCAGGGAGTCTTAACGGTCATTGGCGAAGGTCTCCTTAATGGTGAGTTGCCTTACAGAGACTACTGGGAGATGGCATCGCCGGGGATCTTTTTTACCTATGCCTCAATCTTAAAGGTATTCGGAAGATCGATGATGGCCATTCCCTTAGCTGACACCCTGGTCGCAGCGATCACCACTTTGCTGATATTTGTTTTGGCCAAATGCATATTCGGAAGGATAGCTGGATACATAAGCGCGGTTCTCTATGCCATCTTTTCCAGTGGTGTATCTTTCGGGATGCATTCAGGTGGCGATGTCGCATTTGGCACTTTTTGGTTTGTCGCTCAACGGGAAAGCTTCATGCTCCCACTCATTACTGCCAGTATCTATCTGGTGCTGATCGCCGAGGAAGGCCACAATAGAGATTGGCTTTTAATTGCATCTGGTTTTCTGTCAGGACTGACTTTCGTCTACAAATTTCCATCTCTTCTAATATTGGTTTGCCTATTCATTTACATAAATGGAGTTCTGTTGCTTGAGAGAACTCAGAGGATGTGGAAACTGTTTTTACGCAGGAATCTCTTCCTCATAGGAGGTTTCATAGGAGCAATCATACCCTTTATAGTGTTTTTTGCGGTCAAAGGGGCACTTTCCGATATGATAGAAGCCAATTTCAAATATGTTTTTGAGATATACGGCAAAATGTCCGAGGAACACACCGGTATGATAAAGAGAGGGGTCAAAAACACGTTTTTCATAGCTAAGGAGAACTTCATACTGTGGATATTCTTCGTGACCTCCAGTCTTTACATAGCGTTACACGAGAGGAACAGGAGGGGGATGTTTATGGTGCTATGGGGGGTGGCATCGCTTGTTATAGTAGTTATGCACAGGGAATTCTTCGGATATCATTACCTGATAATCCTCCCACCTTTCTGTGTGCTGGCAGGTTATGGATTGGCGAAGTCCTTGGGACCTCGTGTCAAGATCGGCCACATACTCAAGGCCGAGCATGGCAAAGTCTTTATCGCTCTCACTATTCTGGCAAATGCATTCATATTTGCGAGCCTGAATTACAAGCATTACACCCGCTTTTTCCGCTATGTATCGGGGAGCAAATCTCAGGAATGGTACTACAGCCATTTCAATGCATATCCAAAACACGAGTATTCATTCCCTGCAGATAATCAGGTTGCTAAGCATATTACGGAGCATACCAAGGAAGGAGATCTGATCTATATCATAGGTGGGATTGAGGGCGTCATACATTTTCTCACACAGAGGAAATCCCCTTCAAGGTTTGTCTATTCATGGTTTCTCTTCTCTACCGATCGGAGCCATGTGGCAATAGCGGAGAGATACCGAAAAGAGCTGTTAGCTGACTTTCAAAGAACCCCTCCCAAGTACATTATCACAATAAAACCTCTGGAGACATACAGGGAATTCAGTGCCATCTATCAATTTGTTAGATCTCATTATATCCTGGAGAAGAGTTTTCCAGATGACAGGTATGTTTACCTCTATGATGAGCAGGGATCATAAATGACTCGGGTATCTGACACGATACCTCCAGCCGATCAGTCGGCGGAGGCAGAAGCGAAATCCTACCTCAAGGGACTGAAGTTCGATCTCTTTTTGCTCCTTTCCCTTTTAGTGTTAACCTTCATAATTCAGATCCCCATCCTGTTCGAGCCCTGGGGTGGAGATCAGGGTGGATTCGGATACGTCGCCCGGGAAATTCTGAAGGGGAAAGTCCCCTACAAAGATATTTATTCTCTGACGGGCTATGGCATCTTTTTCACTTACGCCCTTCTCCTGAAGGTTTTCGGCTCCAGGATGGTCTCTGTCCATATTGGCCATTTAATTGTCTCCTTAATCGCTGTGGTACTCGTCTTCTCATTGACAAGAAAGCTTTACGGGAGAAAATCAGCTATAATAGCAAGTTTATCTTACATAATTTTCTCCAATGGACAAGCGTTCAGCGGCTTCGGATATGAGGGCAAAAGCGCCTGGGGTACCTATTGGTATCTTGCTCAGAGAGAAGTCTTCATGGCCCCGTTGCTTATGGGTGCTGTCTTCCTTATGGCCGTTTCCGATAGGGGTAGGCGGACATTCCTCTATCTGATTATAGGTTTTCTCGTCGGATGTGCTGCCTTTTATAAACAGACCGGCGTTTTGATACTCTTCACACTTATGGCTTTTTCGATAGCGGAAGAGCTCCTTGATCAAAAAACTCGTAACTTTAAACGACCTTTAATTAGAAGCTTATACATGATAATAGGTTTCATAGCTTTCCAGATTCCGTTTGTCCATTACTTTTGGGTAAATAACGCCTTGGGAGATGTCTACAATGCCCTTTTCGTACATCTATCAAACTATGCCAAACTTTCAAGGGGACATTATCTGGAGACTCTTTTCTCTGGCAATTATTCCATACTGATCGAGAATTTCATACTCTGGATCTTCGCTGCTGTTTCCTGTCTCTACATACTTTACAATGAAAGGAATAGAAACAATCTATTGGTCGTGTTATGGGCTGTTTCCTCGCTGGTGATGGTGTGGATACAGGGCAAGTTCTTCGGGTACCATTTTATCCTACTCATGCCCCCTTTCGCGGTTCTGACAGGTTATTTGATGCCAAAGCTTCTGGAAGGTGGTCCCGGCCTGAAAGGGTTTCTGTCAAGCAACTTAAAGGATATAAGGAAAACATTCATTATGTCAGCCGTCGTATGGGGTCTATTGGCATTTTTTGTTTCAAATTATGACTATTACCGTTGGCATGCCTTATATCTTTTGGGGAAGATATCCAAAGAAGAGTATTACAGTGTATTCAACGAGTTTCCCACTCATATTTATTCCTTCAGGTCTGATTACCAGGTAGCCGAATACCTGCGGGAGAATGCCAATCCTGGGGATGCCCTGCGTGCCATATTTGAAGGAGGTGATACCGTCATTCATTTTCTCACAGGGCTAAGATCTCCCACACGCTTTATACAGACCTGGTATCTTTTCAACGAGGAGCTCTTCAATGAACCGGTAACCCGTGATCTGCGTAGGGAGTTCGTAAACGGGGTAATTGAAGATAATCCCAGGTTCATACTTTTCGTTTACTATTCGTTTGGAGAATTTGTGGAACTACCTTATCTGAAGGACGATTCTGATGTTCTGAAACTTCGCAGGTTCGTTGAAAGCAATTATACCCTTGAGAAAACTTTTCCAGATAACAGGTTCTTATTCAGAAAAGTAGAAGAACCATTGATCTGAAGAATCTGGCGGAAGATCTATTTTCAAAGGATGTCTGATATGTTTTCTGTTTCTATAGGAGTTATGGCCTATAATGAGGAGGCCAATGTTGGACTGTTGTTAGACGCCTTGTTAAGGCAGCGTCTATCCAGTTGCTATATAAAAGAGATCATCGTCGTAGTCAGCGGATGCACGGATAACACGGAGGAAATTGTAAAGACGTACGCGAGGCAACACCCTAAGATCAAATTACTTGTTCAGGAGAGAAGGGAGGGCAAGGCTTCGGCCACCAACCTTTTCCTATCCAAAGCCAAGGGTGATATAGTAGTTCTCGAAAGCTGCGATACCCTTCCGGAGGATGATACGGTAGAAAACCTGGTTAAACCTTTCTCAGATCCTAAGGTGGGTATGACCGGTGGACACCCTGTTCCCATAAATGCCAATGGAGCATTTATGGGGTTTACGGATAACCTGTTCTGGAGTCTACATCACAAATTGGCTTTGAAGCGGCCGAAGTTGGGAGAGCTTGTCACATTGAGAAATAGAATTATCAAGCGGATCCCCAAAGACACTGCCGTGGATGAAGCCAGTTTTGAAGCCCTTATTACTGAGGCGGGATACAAAATATACTATGCTGCAGATGCCATAGTTCATAATAAGGGCCCCGAAACGGTGGGAGATTTCTTGAAGCAGCGCCGGAGGATAACGGCAGGCCATCTGCACCTTCAAAAGACGAGAAATTATACTGTTTCCACGATGAATGGCTTCCGAATTCTCGGACTGCTCCTGGGAAGTATGAAGTGGAGCCCAAAATCAGTGCTGTGGACCGCAGGTGCGGTTTCCCTGGAGCTGTATGGAAGGCTCCTGGGTCACTTTGACTTTCACATCAGGAAGAAAAATCCATTTGTATGGGATATTGCCACCTCAACGAAAAACCTGGATAATGATCGAGATAATTCCCAAAATACCAGCCTATCAGTTGTTCAGACAGTTCGGCATTCCTAAGCTTCTTCCCATGAATCTGACGGTAAGCTTGACTTACAGATGCAATTCAAGGTGTAAAACATGCTATGTATACAGGAAGAAGGCCGAGGAATTCACCCTGGAAGAATTTGAACGGACTTTCCGGTCCATAGGGAGAGCTCCTTATTGGTTCACTATGAGCGGGGGGGAGCCTTTCCTTCGGAGAGATATAGTTGGCATCTGTAAGAGTGCATATGAGAATTGCCGCCCCAAAATTATCAATATACCGACAAACGGCATACTGTACGATGTCATACCTGAGAAGGTGGAAATGATCGCAGAGAGTGCTCCCGATGCAGAGATCATAGTAAATCTCTCTATGGATGAGGTTGGAGAGAGGCATGATAGCATACGAAATGTGAAAGATAATTATCAGAAAGTTGTGAAAACTTTTGAAAAATTGAGGGAGTTGAACTGCAAAAATCTAACCTTGGGGATTCACACTGTAATCTCAAAATATAATGTCTGTGATTTCCAACGCATTTACCAAGGTCTAAACCAGCTAAAGCCAGATTCTTATATCACGGAGATAGCAGAAGAGAGGAATGAGCTGGGTACAGTTGGTACAGGGATAAGCCCTTCCTTGGAAGAATATTCCAGGGCTGTGGACTTTCTGTCCAAGAAGATAGGGGAGCAGAAATTCAGTGGCATCTCCGAGGTCACCCAGGCTTTCCGCGTCCAATATTATGAGCTGGTTAAGAAGGTTCTGGCAGAGAGAAGGCAGATCATCCCCTGTTACGCAGGGTTCGCTTCGGCTCAGATCTCTCCCGATGGCGATGTATGGGCCTGTTGCATCAAGGCAGAGAGCATGGGAAACCTTAGGAATATGGATTACGATTTCAAGAAGATATGGTTCTCTGAAAAGGCTTGGGAGGTGAGAGAAAAGATAGAAAAGGGAATGTGTTTCTGTCCTCTGGCAAATGCAAGCTATACCAATATGCTTTTCTCCTACAGGACTGTGATGAAAGTCGCCCGGAAGATCCTGGAAAGAAGGATGGGAAATAAACTGAGGGTATGACTACTATGGTTTTAGAGAGAATAACTCTACATACTAAGAAGCTCTCCGACGTCCTTTCAGGTTTGAAATTGGTTCATCTTTCGGACTTACATATTTCGAATTTAGGTCGTCGGGAGAGGAAATTGATATCCCTGGTTAACCGGGAGCAGCCGGACATCATAGCTATTACAGGTGATCTCATTGTACACTATGCTAATAAATTCTCAGCCTGTATAGAGACCTTAAAAAAGCTCAAAGCTAATATTGGGATCTTCGCAGTCTTTGGGAATTCCGACCATACGTTCAATTCTATCAGTGACTTCAATCGTTTCTTGGATGCTCTGGGAGATATCGGTATCATCGTATTGAATAACGAGAATTATGAGTTGGGGATTGGGGAGAAGATACTCTATATAGTGGGTGTTGATGATCCGTTTTTCCTTAACGACAATTTTGCTGAGGCTATAGAAGGAGTTCCATATGAGGCTCCGATTTTGTTGCTTGCGCATTCCCCGGATATCTTACTCTCACGATCCGATGCTATAGTCGTAAATTTGATCGACTCCGTCTCAAAGAATAATCACCCCAACGGTTGGGGTTGGAAAGATGGTTTTATCTATCAGATGGGTGTCGGCGATATCCTTTTCGAAAACGATGGTCTTCACACCCTTAGGGTTCAAAGCCGTCAGGATGGTGTGTCTATAGATACCATACTTCTCAACCCATATAGATCTGTAGATACCATGATCCTTAATGGGAGCTCGGATAGGATAACAAATATTCTGAAAGACAAAGCGCTTTCCTCACAATACACTGACTTGGTTATCATGAAAGCTTCGGAAGCAGATAAACGACATGTCCATGGAAAATGGAAGAAAAAGGATGACCCAACAGCGATTTCCGGTTACAGTGTGGATGATCTACCGGATCAGGGCATATGGTATTTCCAACCCTTGGTCCATCCCAAGGATTATTTCGAGGTTGAATTCCCTGCGAAAAGAGGCAGAAAATACCATGTGTGGGTCAGGATGAAGGCCAACAAAAGTAGTCCGATGAGCGATTCGGTCTATCTGCAGTTCAGCGATTCTGTGGATGAGGGAGGCAGGAAGAGGTATCGCATCGGGGAAGAGGCCTATTCAAGGGAAAGGATGAAAGAAGTTGACCTGATCCTGTCCGGACATACCCATGGTGGTCAGGTCAGGCTTCCCTTCTACGGCGCCGTTAAAACCTTTACTTCGGTAGGTAGGAAATATGCTTCAGGTCTGCACCAGATAGGAAACACCAAGATTTATGTATCGAGAGGCATTGGTACGAGCGTTTTTCCAATTAGGTTCCTGTGTCCTCCAGAGATAACGGTTTTTAATTTTCAGTGACTTGAAACTTGTTGGAGTAGTGGCTATGGCTGTTTTCTTTGACGAAGTGGAGAAGTACCACAAACCTTTAGTTAAGAACTCTGTTCTCCGGGCCTTTCGGGAACTGAAGATCGACGTGGTTGATAAGAAAAGCGCTTTCATAAAGGTCAATATTGTCCGCCCGGCAAAACCTGGCTCCGCTGTAGTTACCCATCCAATCGTCGTGGAAGCTTTGATAGAAACTCTTAAGGATTCCGGTGTCGATCGGATAATTATTGGAGAAGGTCCGGCTGTAGGTGTTGATGCAGAGAAGGCCTTTAGAAGATCAGGTTATGTAGATCTGGCCCGTAGGACGAACGTCCAGCTCCTAAATATCCATGAGGCGGATCTGGTTGAGAAGAATTGGGATTACGGTGTGTTGAAATTGCCCCGCGTCTTATTTGAAAGCGACATATATATAAACGCCGCTAAAATGAAAACGCATTTTCACGCCTGTGTAACCCTCGGTGTAAAAAATCAACAGGGCTTGCTTACCCCCCGGGCTAAGAAGTGTAATCATATTCTTTATGAACTGCATCGGCCCCTGATGTCCATAGCCAAAGTCGTCCAGCCGGATATCACTATCATAGACGGTATAGAGTCAATGGAGGGGGAAGGTCCGACCAAGGGTAAGAAAAAACACACGGGCGTTATTGCCTATGGGAGTAATATATTCGAGACGGACATAGCTTGCTGCCGTTTCATGGGAGTTGATCCCTATCAGGTGAAACATCTACTCTATGCCCTGGAGGAAGGGCTTGTCTCCCCTGAGCCCACCATCATAGGTAGTGCCTTTAATGAACGCAGGACGGCTTTTGCTTTGCCCAGCCCCGGGCCCAAAAAGGTCCTCCGCTTTTACTCGTGGAAGAACTATCGGGCCTGTGCGGAGGACGAGCATGCTTTCGAGCATGCAATTCATCTGGCCCTTACTACGCCCAAGTATTGGTTTACTTTCTTTCCGAAGTTTGCCTTTTTGGTTCTTTTCAAGAGGCTGGATCTATTAAGGGGTAAAGGGGCGGAGATTCCTCCTGACGCCGGCCGTATACTGTGTATAGGCGATTGCTCCGATCAAATAGCGGACAGGGAAGGCGTCTATCATGTGCCTGGCTGTCCCCCGAAACCTAAGGACATTATAGAAGCCATCATCCGGATGTGAGGAACCTAATGGGAGATATGGTCTCCATAGTTAAGGTAGAAGGAAGCATACAGAAATCTGTGGAAAAAGCGGTCAATTTGGCCGGTGGATTTCAGGATATTCTGGGAAAGGGGGAACGCATCATCCTGAAACCGAATCTGGTTGCCCCGAGGAGGAGCTACACAGGCGCTACTACTGATCTCAAATTGGTAAGGACGGTAAGCCATTTGGTCAGGGAAGCCGGCGGAAGGCCGGCTCTCTATGAGACCCCGGCTATAGAGTGGGATTGGGAGACCGTATATGGGATCCTGGGGGTCTTCGATCTGGCTGAGGAGCTGGATATAGAGATCTTGACCGGCAAGAGTGAATGGAGTGAAGTGACTTTCCCCGATAAAGGAGGTAGGATCAGGATCCCCAAGGTCTTTTTGGAATCCAAATTCATCAACTTGCCGAAGCTCAAGACGCATGTCTCCGCGGGGATGACCTGTAGCTTGAAAAACCTGATCGGTATCCTGCCTGAGGATGAGAAACGGAAGGTTCATGTCTATGGAATTGACCGCTCGATATATTGGTTAAGTCGCATTTTAAACCCTTCTTTCACTATTGTCGATGCGAACATCGTTATGGAGGGAAATGGTCCGACTTATGGTAGCCCATTTCAGCTTGGACTTATAGTCGCCGGTAGGGATATGATCTCTGTGGACGAAGTATGTTGTTCCATAGTGGGGATGCCGCCCGGAATGCCGAAATATCTCGATCTTGTCAGGAAGGAATTCCCTTCAGATGGCTACGAGATTGCAGGGGAAGATTTGGATGAGGTCTCGAGAAATCTCAGCATTCCTCAGCAGAGCCTTCTCTTCCATTTTCTTTTCCGAGCCATGTTTACCATAGATCATGTTGCCTTTTCCAGGGTCTATGGCATGCCCTTGAATAAGTTCCTCTACAATAGCGGGCGGGTGGGGAATAACCCCGATATTATAGAGGAGAAATGCGATCACTGTGGGATCTGTATAAAACACTGTCCTGCCGGCAATGCCATCGACCTTGAGACACTATCTATAAGACACAGAGAGTGCTTGAGATGTCTGACATGCTACGAGGTCTGTCCCATGGACGCCATAGCTGTCAGGGGGATCTCACACCGTCATAGAGGGTGATACTATGAAAGGTATCTCAGCTTTCTTTCCTGCTCTGAACGAACAGGATCACGTCCAGAAATTGACGGAAAATTTGCTTGGTGTCCTGAGTTCCGATTCCAATCCTTACCAGGTCATCATAATTGACGATGGAAGCACAGACAGGACGGGTCCGATCGCCGATGAGTTATCTGCTTCAAGCAACGGCAAGGTTGGCGTGATCCATAACTCCGAAAGCAGAGGTTATGGAACGGCGCTGAGAACTGGTTTCGAGGCCGCGTACTACGACCTGATTTTCTATACTGATGGTGATAATCAGTTCGATATGAATGACCTGTACAGGGTATTGCCTTTAATCGAAGATGCTGACATAGTTGTCGGATACAGGGAGAACCGCCAGGATCCGAAGCACCGTATATGGCTATCGAGGTGTTACAATCTAATGATACGGATCCTTTTTAAGGTGAATTTGAAGGACATAGATTGTTCCTTCAAGCTGTTTAGGCGGGAAGCCCTGGAGAGAATCAATATAGAATCGAAGGGCTATTTCATCGATACGGAGATGATGGTAAAGGCAAAGAGGCAAGGTCTAAGGATCAGGGAGATCGGCGTGACGCACTTGCCCAGGACCGCCGGCAAATCTAAGGTTAAGTTGAAACATATACTAACAACTCTTTACGAGATTTTCACACTCTGGAATGGATTACGACATGCAGACAATGAAATGAATCCCGAGGAAATCAGATATGAGAATCCTGTTAGTTAATCCTCCGATATCGAAGGAGGAAGTCTATGCAAAGTATTCGGCCGGTGCGCCTTCCTTACCCCCTCTGGGGTTGTGCTATCTGGCGGCAGTGTTGTTGAAGGAGGGGTTTGAGGTAAAGATTCTGGATTGTGCTATTGAGGATTTCTCCCCTGCACAATTGAGGTCCCAGATAGAGAAATATGCGCCCACCGTTGTCGGCGTAACCTCGACCACGGTTTCCTATCCGTCTGCCCAGAATGTGCTCCGTATAGTAAAGGAAATAGATAAGGGTATCAAAACGATATTGGGTGGTGCCCATATAAGTGCAATGCCATTGCAGACGATGGAGGAGTGCGATTACCTGGATATCGGTGTAGTTGGGGAGGGAGAATATATATTGCTCGAAATAGTTAGAGATCTGCAGGCAGGGCAACCTTTAGATGGCATTAAGGGTACCCTTCTCAGGTGTAACGACCAGATCCTGAGGAACGAGCCCAGACCCCCTACAGAGAATCTGGATGAGATCCCTTTCCCCGCTCGCCATTTACTCAAAGATCTCCGGATCTATTCCCATACCCCGTTCAGGGGAGCGAAGTTTATGACGACGATGATTACCAGCCGGGGCTGCCCCTTTAACTGCAGTTATTGTGATCAGTCTATATTTGGGAGGCGATGGAGGGCTCATAGTCCGGACTATGTGATATCGGAGATATCTTTCCTGAAGGAGGAATATGGAGTGGATTTTATCTCCTTCGAAGACGACAATTTCCTGTTATCCAAAAAGAGGGTTGCGAGTATCTGTCAGAAAATGATTGAGGGATCACTGAATATAAGCTGGTCATGCCTGGGCAGGGCGAACGAAGTAGATGAGGAAATATTGCCACTTATGAAAAAGGCGGGATGTCAAACCATATATATCGGCATAGAGAGTGGTTCCCCGAGGATATTGGAATTGGTAAATAAAAAGATAAATATCGAGGAAACCAGAAGAGGTATCGAGTCAATTAAGAAATCTGGAATCAGTGTTACAGGCTCTTTCATATTGGGCCTTCCGACAGAAACAAAAGAGGAGATCGATAGGACGATCGATCTGGCCCTTTCACTTCCCTTGGACGGAGTGTCCTTTTTTACGTTTACGCCTTATCCAAATACCAGACTTAGAGACATAGCTTTTCAGCACGGGACGGTAAGTGAAAATTGGAAGGACTATTCGGGACACCCGGGTGTGCTGCCGTTTGTTGCCAATGGGATGAGTGAGGAATATCTCTTGAATACGCAAGCCCAGGCCTACAGGAGGTTCCTTCTCAGACCTGGCTATCTGATAAAGCATATAGAAAATTTCGCACATCGTAAAACAATAGAAAATGGGATTAGATTTCTTAAGGCGATCGTCTTTAACAGAAACTCATAGACCCTTTATAAGAGATCGAGATCGAAGTGCAGAACTGTCCCTTTAATACGGAGGAAAGGGATGGAAAACCCAAGTGAGACTTTCCTGGATAATATTCCCAGTGTGGACGTGGTCATCCCTGTTCTGAACGAGGCCCATGTTCTGGAGAGGAGCATTAGGTCGCTTTGGGACTTCTTGGAGAATAACCTTAACTGCCCATGGAGGATCGTGATCGCGGACAATGGTTCGACGGATGGGACCCTTGAAATAGCTCAGCGTCTCTCTGAGCAGTTAGATCGAGTGGCGTATATCCACTTGGATGAAAGAGGCAGAGGCAGAGCGCTCAGGAAGGCCTGGACGACCAGTGATGCCGATATTGTCTCTTACATGGATGTTGATCTTTCCACCGAGCTGACAGCCCTTCCTAAGATGGTAGATGTTTTGGCCAGAGGGGGATACGATGTCGCCACAGGGTCAAGGCTTGAAAAAGGGGCCAAAATTAAAAGATGCCTAAAAAGGGAGATCATATCCCGTATGTATAACGCCTTCCTTAAGGTATTACTGTTTACGAAATTCTCAGATGCCCAATGTGGATTTAAGGCATTGACCAGGGAAGTAGTTGATAATGTCGTGCCTCAGATCGAAGATCAAGCCTGGTTTTTTGACACAGAGCTTCTGGTTCTCGCCGAAAAGCAGGGATACAGGATTAAAGATATCCCGGTTACCTGGGTCGAGGATAGCGACAGTAGGGTTAAGATTATCTCGACAGCCTGGGAGGACATCAAAGGCGTTCTCAGGTTGAGATGGCTGCTTATAAAGAATCGTTTTTCAAAATCGAAAGTTCTAATGTACAAGTCGAGGGCTGAACTTTGAAAATACTGCTCATAAATCCATACCAGGTTCATTTGGTTAACAAACAGGGGAAAATTTACAACAGGGTGTGGCCTCCACTGTCACTGGCCAACTGCGCGGCTTTGCTGGAAGGGGAGGGACACAATGTAAAAGTCCTAGATGCCAATGCTGAGCATCTTTCGTCTGCCGAAGTGGCCAAGAGGACCTTTGGTTTTGATAAGGTTTTCATTTCTTCCTCAAGCCTTGACAGATGGCAATGCCCGAATTTGGACTTGTCTCCCTTCTTAGAAACGGTTAGAGCCATCAGGAAAATTACGGATGAAGTGTTTATTCTCGGAGCCCATTGTACGGTCCGCCCAGAAGAGATGTTAAAATCAACTCAGGCCAAGGCTGCTATCAGAGGTGAACCGGAGTTAACGATCTTGGAAATCTGCAATGGAAAAAGGTTATCAGATACCAAAGGCATTGCCTTTGCGGAAGACGGCGAGGTAAATATCACCCGGGATCGGGAGCCCGTTGATCTGAACTCCTTACCCATGCCAGCCTTCCATCTGTTGCCTATGGATAGGTATTACTATGAGGTTCTCGGGTCGAATTTCACCCTGTTTGAAGGTTCAAGGGGGTGTGCATCGAGGTGTACATTCTGTCTGTTGAAGATGTATGGCAGAAAGGTTAGGAGCAAATCGATCGAGAAGCGAATTGGTGAAATAGAATATGCTATATCACATTTCGGTGTAAAAACGGCATATTTTATGGACCTGGAATTCACCGTTTTCCGTAGTCAGGTTCTTGAACTCTGTGACTATCTAATTAAGAAACGTTATGATTTCCGGTGGACCTGCCAGACCAGATTCGATCTGATCGACGAAGTCCTCTTAGAAAAAATGAGAAAGTCGGGGTGCAGGCTTATTCATTTTGGTGTGGAAGCTGGTAGTGACGAGCTTCTAAGGACCGTAAACAAGAAGATAACCCTCAAGCAGATCGAGGAAGGAATGAAGATGGTCCATTCTGCTAAGATAGGGTCAGCCTGTTTTTTTATGTTAGGTTTTCCGAATTCCGATTCTTCGGAAATCAAAAAGACCATCAAGTTCGCAAAACGCCTTAATCCGACCTATGCCCTGTTTCATGTTACTATACCTTATCCAGGTACGGCTCTTTATGACATTATGCGGGATAACGGGCGCCATTTCTCAGATAATGGTGTCTTTCCGGAAGCATGTGTCGAGGGCGAAGAGTTGGAGAAAGTAAAGAGAAGTGCACAGAGATCCTATATAGGGTTTTACTTAAGACCGGGATATATTTTTTCTAGACTGTCTAAAGGTGAATTGGGCTCGCTCCTTCAACAAGTCAAGCTATTTCTGGAATACATTCAATAGGATGTAATCGAGTAAATGCTTATCAAACATTGATTTAAAGGAGATGAAGATTGCAGCCCTCGGCAAACGAGAAATCGAACAGACTGAGCATAGCGATAGTTTCCTTATTGATTTTGATCACCTTGGCTTCAAGGTTTCCTTTCGTAAGTCGGATTATGTATAATCCCGATTCGGTCAGATATGCTTTAGCTGTGGAAGACTATGATGTTAGACAGCAACGTCCTGGCGCGCCTGGATACATATTGTACGTTGCCTTGGGAAAGTTATTTAGCTTCTTTGCGGGGGACGCCGGAACAGGTCTGGTCTGGGTAAGCGTAATTTTCAGTGCTTTAACAGTATTTTTCCTCTACCGCCTGTCTAAAGATATGTATGGATTGTCAAACGGTGTCATTAGCTCTCTGCTGCTCGTTAGCAACCCGCTTTACTGGTTCAATGGGGAGGTTCCCCTACCGTATGTAGTCGAAGGCTTCTTCAGCGTCGCGTTTGCTTTTATCTGTTACAGAATCATTACCGATAGATCGAACTGGCTATTAGCCTCGGCCATCATCCTGGGACTGGCAAGCGGAGTGCGACAGAGTACCCCTTTCCTTCTGTTGCCTCTGTGGCTGTTTTCAATGAGGAAATGTCCCCTGAGGCAGATTGCGATTTCTATTCTTACTTTTGCAGGGATATCCCTTGCCTGGTATGTTGCTATGGCGATGCTTTCCGGAGGGATAGAGAGTTATATTAAAGCTGTTCGTGCACAATTCAACTTTGTGGTGGTTGTTACCCATATACCCTTCTGGGAGCAGGTAATAAAGTACCGGTCAGGAATCTTTGCAAGGTTTATGGCCTACGGCATTACTTTGGGGATCATACCTCTCTTTTACTATTTCGGTAGATTCTTCAAGATACCACTGATCGCAAAGGATGTGCGGCTCAGGTTTCTGATATTGTGGTTCCTACCTTCGATGATATTCTTTGTGACAGTGAATATATGGAATCCAGGGCATGTGATAATAATATTGCCACCTCTTCTTATCTGTATTGCCGAATCCACTAAAGGCCTTGCAGGGGATCTGTCTGATGCTCTTAATATCGAAAGGTTTAAGCAGGTCCAAAATATACTTGTCCGTTGGATAGGCAAAGCGCTATCCTATAGAGTGATTGTATCATTCTTAACAGCTTTTCTAATTATAGTGAATATCTGTGCTTTTCTTTTCACCGATATAAAGGTCTCTTACTCCACAATTCGGAATAATGACAATGATTTCGGCGACCTTGTCCGGCTGACGAGGGAGAATTTCATACCTGAAAGAACGATGATACTTACGGTTATGACCAATACACAGGCCAGCTACTATCTGCGAGATTACCTTGTGTATTGTCCCTTGCCCCTAATGTTTGATACTTCTATGGTACCCGTTGAGGTTCAGAACCTATATGTTAGTTTCAATGGCCAGACGACCCCCAAGACGTACTGGATTCCAACAGAATTTAAGATAGAGCCTATCGACATTCCCGACGGGATCGATACCATAGTGATATGGGGTGATGAGATTCACGGGTACTATCAGAATTCGGATAGGCCGTTACAGGAAGTAAAATCATATCCGGGAAAAAGCAAAGTCTATTTCCTTAGAGCAAATCCTGGGGAGAAGATTTACTATAACTACCATTACTTATTCGTAGGATAAGATACCATAACAGGAAAGTAGGTAGCAATGCGATCAGGTAGGAAGATACAGAAGATTTTGCTTATTCAGCCACCGTTAACTACCCATATTGATCTGAGCACGGAACCCAAGGGCATCCATCCTCCGATTGGCCTGGCATATATAGCGGCGGTTTTGGAAAAGGACTATGACGTCACCATATTGGACTCTGTAGTGGAGGGATATGAAACAGAAATCCGGCTGGACGATAGCCGTATCCGGTATGGCCTGACCTTCGAGGAAGTCAAGGATAGGATTGAAGCTCTGCAGCCCGATGTCGTTGGAGTGTCCAACCTCTTTTCATCGGGCTTCAGAGATGCCACACAGATTTGCTCTTTGGTTAAGAAGATAGATAAAGATATAATAACAGTCATAGGTGGTCCTCACCCATCCGCCTTGCCCGAGGAAGTTCTCGTACATGGCGACATAGATTTTGTGGTCATCGGCGAGGGTGAATACAGTTTCAGGGATCTGCTGAAAGGAATAGAGGAAGGAGACCTTTCCGATCTGGACGGCATCGCGTACAGGGATGACGGTCAGGTTCGCTTACTCCCGAAGACAAGATTCATTGAAAACTTGGATGAGCTTCCTTTCCCCGCGAGACATCTTCTGCCTATGGAAAAGTATTTCGGGATCAGCGAGGCCTTTATCGTGACGAAGAGGAAACCGTTTACACCGATGAACACTTCGCGGGGATGTGTTGCACGTTGCTCATTCTGTCCGGTACATGCTACCTGGGGAGGACGTTGGCGGGCCCGGTCGGCTGAGAACGTTTTGGCCGAGATCGAACACCTCGTGGACAAATACGGGGTCAAAGAGATCCATTTTGATGATGATAACATCACCCTGAACAGACAGAGGGCTAAAGATATATTTCAAGGGATCATAGACAGGAAATTAGATATCATGTGGACAGTCCCTCCCGGCTTGGCCCTGTGGGCCGTAAATGATGAACTGCTGAAGCTTATGAAGGAAAGCGGGTGTTATAAGCTATTCATAGCTGTTGAATCAGGGGATGAGCGGATCCTTCATGATATCATACGAAAGCCGTTGGATTTGAAAAAGGTAAAGCCATTAGTACGAACTATGAGGAAATTAGGGATCGAAACGGAATCCTATTTCGTTGTAGGGATGCCAGGTGAAACGGAGGAATCCTTGCGGAGAACCTTTAAGTTTGCGAGAGACATCGATACCGATGTTACTCACTATTTCTTCGCCAACCCCATACCTGGCTCTGAACTGTGGGATATCTGTGCCGAAGGTGGATATTTCAAAGAAAATTTCAGCTATGAAAACATCAGAATGGAGAGGTCCAACATTAATACACCGGGGTTGCCTGCCGAAGAATTGGAGAAAATGATAGCCAGAGAGCAGCTCATCTGTAGGATTCTCCCGCTTATAAGGCATCCAGTAAGAATGACCGGAAAGTATATTTCATACTTTAGGAAGGATCCAAGAATTGTATTGAATTTTGTCCTGAAAAACCTCAGAGATTCTAAATAAGATTCATGGGAGGTAAGTCAAATTGATGAAATCGAACGGAAATTGTAAGATCACTTTAGTTTCCCTATACTCGTCAGATGCCATAGGGCTGAGGTATATCTATTCCTTTCTGAAAGAACACGGTTTCGACGTCAACCTTGTTTTCTTCAAAGAAAAACATCTGGCTTCTGATCTGATGGTCTTGCCCACCGAGAGGGAATACGAGTTATTTGTCGATCTAAACTCGGAGCTGAAACCGGATATCATCGGGATAAGCTTGCGCTCGTCCTTTTTCAAGATCGCCTCTGCCCTTACGGAGAAAGTGAGAAGTGAACTGGGTATACCCGTAATTTGGGGTGGGACGCATCCCACAGTTTCTCCTGAGGAAAGCATACGGGTGGCTGATATGATCTGTATCGGGGAAGGTGAGCATCCGATGCTGGAGTTGGCCCAGCGTATTTCAAATGGTCAGGATATCCACGATATCCAAAATTTATGGGTTAGGAACGGAGGTGAGATAAACCGTAACCCTGTCAGGCCACTGCTTCAGGATCTGGATAGCTTGCCTTTTCCTGATTACAGTGATGAGGGGAAGCACTTTATTGATGGAGATGAAGTTTCGTCTTGTGACCCTGGCCTCGAGACTTTTAACCTTAACATAATGGCTTCGAGGGGTTGCCCCTATCACTGTACATACTGCTGTAACAGTGCGTTCAGGGAGATACACAGAGGGAAGGGTCCACCGATCAGACGGAGAAGCGTGGATAATGTCATGGAGGAGATTGAGTCACTGAAAGATAAGTTCCATAACCTCAAGAGGATAGATTTCATAGATGAGGTTTTTGCCTGGGATAAGAAGTGGACTTCTGAGTTTATTACCGAATACAAGGGGAAAATCAACCTGCCTTTCCAGTGTGCGCAGCATCCCAATATGGTCGATAAGGATATCCTTAGAATGCTGACCGGGGCTGGTCTGGAGAGGGTTGAAGTAGGAATCCAAAGCGGGTCTGAACGCATTCGGAGAGAGGTATTTAAAAGGCCTGTTTCCGATGAGGCCTTGCTCAAGACCGGGCGCATAATAAGTGATCTAAAAATCGTTCCCTTTTATGATCTTATTGTAGACAATCCCTTTGAAACGGAGGAGGACAAGGAACTAAGCCTGGATCTTATACTGAAACTTCCACGTCCATTCCACCTGCACGTTTTCTCACTGATCTATTTCCCCAATACCATTATAACCAAGAAGGCCCTGGAATCAAAGATGATTTCGGAGAACCAGGTAGAAGGTAAAACCGAGAGGACCTTTGATCAGATGTTCGTATCTTTGAACTACCCCAGGCTAAACTCGGATCGTTTCTGGATCAGCCTGTACTCTTTGTCTTCAAAAAGTTTCGTTCCAAAATGGCTGATAAGGCAGCTCAGCCGCAGTACTTTCCTGAAGAAACATCCGCAGTCTGTGGTATCATTAGCAACTTTGTCCAACAATATAAAACTGGGCACTATAGCCGTGAAGTGGTTGCTGGAAGGTAAACCTGTCTTCTCTACGCTCCGTCAAACTGCGAAGAGAAAGAGCAGTCCGATTATATGAAAAGGTGGGAACAAAATGCAGATTGAGGAAAACCGACAGCATTCGGATAAACCCTATAAGATCGTTTTGATATCTCTGTATTCACGAGCGGCCATAGGCCTGAGGTACATCTCTTCGTTCTTGAAAAGCCGTGGTTTCGATGTCGACATGGTGTTTTTCAAAGAGAAGGATATAGCCCTTGATATGATGACTCCTCCCACTGAAAAGGAGTATGCCCTTTTACTGGACCTAATCAAGAAGTCAGGGCCTGATATCATCGGTATCGGTGTCCGCTCATCCTTTCTCAAAATTGCCTCTCTAATCACTGAGAGGATAAGGGATGACCTGGGAATACCTGTTATCTGGGGAGGAACCCATCCAACTGTCGCTCCGGAGGAGAGCATAGAGATCGCCGATATCATCTGCCTCGGGGAAGGGGAATACCCGATGTTGGAACTGATGCAGAGGGTCTCGGAAGGGCAAGTTATAACCGATATCCAGAATCTGTGGGTCAGGGAGAACGGAAAGATATTTCGAAATCCCATAAGACCGCTGATTCAGGATCTGGATTCCCTCCCTTTCCCGGATTACGGGGGCGAAGGAAAATATTTCATTGAGAGTGACGAGCTTAGT
>CAZTBA010000004.1:0-19847 GCA_964611725.1 uncultured bacterium | reverse complement strand
CGATATCCTTACGTCGAGAGGGTGTCCCTATCACTGCACTTACTGCAGTAACAGTATATTCAAGACAATATACAAGGGCAAGGGCCGGATTGTCAGACGGAGAAGTGTGGACAATGTCATTCAAGAAATAGTGTCAGTGGGCGAGAAATTTCCGAAGCTCAGCAGGGTAGATTTTATAGACGAGGTCTTTACCTGGGATAAAGAGTGGGCTTCCGAGTTCAAGGATGAATACGAGAAGCATGTAAACCTCCCTTTCCACTGTATGCAACATCCCAATATGACGGACAGGGATGTCCTGCGCATTTTGAGAGAAGCTGGCCTTGAAAGGGTGGAAGTCGGCATACAGAGTGGGTCTGAGCGCGTCCGTAGGGAAATCTTTGAGAGACAGGTTTCGGACGAAAACCTGATCAAAACCGGTCAGATGCTGAATGAGCTGGATATCGTTCCCTTCTATGATGTAATCGTAGACAACCCCTTTGAAACATGGGAGGACAGGAGAAAGGGGTTGGAACTTCTTCTGAAGATTCCACGGCCGTTCCACCTGCACATGTTTTCCCTAATCTATTTCCCTAACACTGTCCTGACAAAAAAAGCGCTCTCTGAAGGGTTGATCTCTGAGAATCAGATAGAGGGTAAGGACGAGAAGACGTTCAGGCAATTCTACGTTACTCTGGATTACCCCAGATCCGGACCCGACCAGTTTTGGAATAGCCTGTATTCCCTGACATCGAAAGACTTTATCCCGAAGAAATCTATAGGATGGATCAGTAGAATTGGTTTCTTACAGAGACATCCCCGGCCCCTTGGATTTTTTGCAAACGTATCCAATACGGTTAAGTTGGGTATAATAGCTATGAAATATCTCTTGCAGAAGAGACCTACTATCAAACTGCTCAGTCACGGGGTTAGGAGGAAAAGCAGCCGCGTCGTGTAACCATAATGGGGAATCAATCGAATGAAGGCACTGGTAACAGGTGGGACTGGCTTTATTGGAAGCCACATAGTCAAATATCTCCTGTCAAGGGGTTTTCAGGTAAAGGTTCTTGTGAGAGGAACCAGCAACTCTGGCAGATTGGCCGACATGGATGTCGAGTTGGTATATGGCGACATCCTGGAGGCTGGTTCTCTGAAGAAGTGCTGTGAGGATGTCGACCTTGTCTATTCATGTGTCGGTATTCTTGGAGAGTGGGGTATCCCGGAAAGCACATACTGGAAAGTTAATACGGAGGGTGTTAGAAATCTCCTGGAGAGCTGTCCTGATAGCCGTATAAGACGGTTTATGCATATCAGTAGCGCGGGTGTTCTGGGACCACTCCAGGACGGGGTTATAGCAGATGAGTCTTTTCCCTACAATCCCTCGAATGTTTATGAGCAGACAAAATGTGAGGCCGAGAAGATTATATCAAATCTTTGTCCAAAGAAGGATATCCCTTTTACCACTATCCGCCCCGAATTCGTCTATGGACCCGGGGATACCCACGTATTAGGTCTGTTTAAGGCTATCCGACAGGGGAAGTTCGTTTTCATAGGAAACGGAGAGAGCTTATTACACCCGACCTACATTGATGATCTAATTTATGGTGTCCATTTGTGTACCGCAAACGAGAATGCTAAAGGGCAAATCTACCTTATCACAGGAGATAAGCCCATTGAGGTAAAGGATTTGGCAGAGGCTATAGCCGAAGAATTGGGAGTCCCTCAGCCCAGCTTAAAGATCCCATTGCCTATAGCCCATTTGGGAGCTAATGTGATGGAATGGACGGCCAAGCTTATTAAGTTTGATCCCCTTCTTACAGATTCAAGGGTAAGGTTTTTTACTGAGAACAGGGCCTTTAGTAGTGAGAAGGCGCGGGTGGAGCTGGGATACACTCCTCAGGTGGAGCTCAGGGAGGGTGTGAGAAGAACTGTCAAATGGTACCAGGAATCAAATTACCTGTGAGTATAAAATGAAAACTCATGGAATTAGGGCTTTATATCCTATTAACATAGCTGAAGGCGAAGGGTTAGGGACAGCTTACGAATATTATGTAAAATTCAGGAAATTAAAGAGCTTCCTTTACTGTACAGGAATCCCCAAAAAGATCCTTGTAGCGGGATTGCCTGAGAAATATGGTTTGAGTATGGATTTTATCCTGTTGGGCCAGACTCTTCACACGGGGGTTACGGTTGTAGATGACAGATATGAGACGATAGAAAGGGCAAGGGAAACTATCCATGCGCTGGAAGCGGAGGGTTTTCTAAATGGTGCGAAGATAAATTTCAGAGAAGTGGCCCGAGTTTCGGAACTTGAAGTCGAAGATCTGGGATCAGGACAATTCGATCTTGCCCTCTCGAGTGAGGTGTTTCAGCGTCTGGGAGGATCGGAAAAGGAGAAATACATTTCCAGTCTGAGGAACAGGGCCAAAAGCTTTGCCCTTTTTGTTCCGAACGGCGAAAACAGATCTCATGCCAGCTTAAGCGGTTTAAAGGGCGAATACCTTCGGAGGTTGATAGACTACTGTGAGAGGGAAAGATCGGGTATGGTTATCCACGATTATGGATATATAGATATGCCTCCCTTTCCCCCTGGACTGACAAGATCGCAGGAAAAGCGGGATAAGGCTGCGAAGAGCAGGATCGAATCCATTCTGATGAAAGGGTTGGAATGCTATAGCCTTTTTGAAGACGCTGTTCCCATAGATCTCAGGCAAAAGAAATCCCATATCATCTATATAATGGCGAGATGCAGATAGGATCATTGGAGTCAAAATAATAAAACCGTGCATAAAAACATCTACCTTAAAATAATACTCTACCTGGTAATCTCAATATTGTTGTCGTCCTGTACACAGGATGATATGCGAAAAGACATATTGTACTATTATTTCCAGGGCTTGGGTGCATATAAAGAGAAGGATTATCCTGCTTTCCTCAGTAACTTTGAAGTCGCTGTAAAACTCTCACCTGGCCATCCTGAGATGATGTATCATCTGGCACGCGCCCATGCGCTATTAGGCAACAAAGAAGAGGCTATTGTGTGGTTGAACAGATGTATAGACATGGGGTTTTATTTTGACGTGTATGAAAGTAAGGACTTTGATTCTATAAGAGACTCAGGAGAGTTTAAAGCTATTCTGAAGAAAATCGAGGGGATGAAAACCCCGGTTAACAATAGTGAGATCGCTTTTGTAATTTCGGAAAAGGATTTAATGCCGGAAGGGATTACTTACGATCCGGCTGAAGAGAAATTCTACATTGGCAGCTTGCATAAGCGCAAAGTTACCAGTATCGACAGAAATGGTAAAATAGAAGATTTTATAAGAGAGAAACAGGATGGCTTATGGGGCGTTGCTGGGATAAAAGTGGATGCTAAACGCAGGATTCTATGGGTAAACAGTGTTGCACTTCCTAATATGAGAAGGTCCAAGAAAGAGAAACTCGGCCTTTCAGGTGTCTTTAAATACGATCTGAATAACGGCAAATTAATCAAGAAATACTTGGATAATAAGCCTAATATCCATCTGTTCAACGATTTAGTTATCAACTCAGAGGGAGATGTATTCATTACAAATAGCTTGTTCGGAGCAATATATGTGATTCCACATGAAAGGGATGAGCTTGAGCTATTTGTCAAACCGGATCGGTTTACCTACCCCAATGGCATCGCTCTTTCAGGAGATGAAAGATATCTGTACGTTATCCATGCAGAGGGTGCTTCCATAATTGATATAGGTACCAGATCTTGTTTTGCCCTCACCCATTCGGAGGATATAGCATTGACCGGGATAGAAGGTCTGTATTTCTACCGGAACAGCTTGGTTGCGATTCAGAACGGCTATAAGCCGGAACGCGTGATCAGATTTTTCCTGAACGAAGGCTTAAATCGAGTTGAGGGCGCTGAGATTATTGAGGTCCATAACCCTCTGTTTATGTTTTCAACTACTGGAGTTATTGTTGATGATATGTTTTATTACATAGCGAATAGTCAACTGAACTGTTATAATGATGATCATACAACTTTTCCAATGGATAAACTTCATGATATTGTTATTTTGAAAGCTAAATTGTGAATTCCACTGTCATGGAGACGACATCAGGATGGAAGGCGTTAAGCAGTCTCCCAACCATGAACCTTGGATTGAACCAATGAAATTCCAGTGCTCTGATATTCCTGTATATTATAGTCGTTGATGGAGCGGGAAATATGGACAAAGAGAAACTACGTCAGCATTTTGACGAGATCGCCGATAGAAGGGACTATTGGATTAACAAAAACCCATATTACTATCGGACCCTCAAAGATATATACACTTCCCTCATTCCAGAGGGTAGCTCGGTTCTTGAAATCGGCTGTGGAGCAGGCCAGCTTTTAGCCGCCGTTTGTCCGAAGCGAGGTGTGGGAATTGACTTAAGTCCCAAGATGGTAGAGATCGCGTCCAGAAAGTTTCCTGACCTGGAGTTTGGAGTCGGCGACGTTGAGAATCTGTCTCTGGATGAGAAGTTTGACTATATCATCCTGTCCGATGTGGTAGGGCTCCTTTCGGATATCTGGCAAGCTTTTCAAGAACTGAGGAAAGTATGCCATTCGGAAACTAAGATTATCATCAATATCTTTAACTTCTTATGGTACCCCGTTCTGATGATGGGTGAGAAGCTACAAATGAAAATGCCCAACATGCAGGACAATTGGGTTTCCCTTGAGGATATAAAGAATCTCCTATATTTGGCAGGCTATGAAACGCTTCAGACAGGCTATGAACTTCTGCTGCCTAAGCGCATTCTGCCGCTTACGGGAGCAATTAATGAAGTTGGCTCCAGAACTTTTCTAAAGAGGTTAGGGCTCTTGCATTATTTGGTCGCCACACCATCGAAAGAGATCACGGAATCGAAAGAGCTAGCGTGTTCGATTATAATTCCTTGCCGCAACGAGGCTGGTAACATAGAGGGGTGTGTGGAGAGGATCCCGGAATTAGGCAGACATACTGAACTGATTTTTGTGGATGGTGATTCGAACGATGGCACTGTTGAAAAGATTGAAGAGTTTATCGGGAAATATAAGGGAAAGAAGGATATAAAGCTTATTCACCAGCAACCGGCAATCGGGAAAGGGGATGCCGTCAGAAAAGGGTTTGAAGCCGCTACAGGTGATGTTTTAATGATCTTGGATGCGGATTTAACGGTCCCTCCTGAGGACTTGCCGAAGTTTTACTACCCCGTTGCCCAGAGCAGAGCGGATTTCGTAAACGGTACCCGCCTGGTCTACCCAATGGAAAAGGAGGCCATGCGTACACTTAATTATTTTGGAAATAAATTCTTTAGCTTAGTTTTTACCTGGCTCTTGGGACAAAGGATCAGGGATACGCTATGTGGAACCAAAGTCCTTTTAAAGGAGGACTACGAAAATATCAAAAGAAACAGAGGTTATTTTGGTGATTTTGACCCTTTTGGTGATTTCGATCTGCTTTTCGGTGCCAGCAAACAGAACTTGAGAATTGTTGAGATGCCTATTCGCTATCGACAAAGGGTCTATGGCGACATAAAGATACAGAGGTTTAAACATGGTTTGCTTCTATTCAGAATGGCCTTTATCGGATTTAGAAAGTTTAAGCTAAACAAATGGTTCGGGAGGGGAAATAGGGATGCTTCCCACAATTAAATAAAGGTACCAGTTAAAGCTCGGTCATGATTTCTGACTCGCTTTTGTGACACCTATATGAGAATGGGAGGGACATTTGCCAAAGCCTGAGACGGAGCTTCCTATGGAAAGAAGGGAACTGGTATTTATAGCTCTACTTCTTCTCCTGATCCTTTCCATCTACTCCCTCAATCTCAGCAAATCGGCTCTTACGCCCGACAGCGCCGGCTATCCGTTGGTAGCGGAAATATTGCATCCGGGTTGGATGGATGGTAAACCGGTCTATATCTGGACCGGAAGGCTCTTTTTCGAGTTCTGGCGTGCTTTCATGAATTCAAGAGAGGCTTTATTAAAAACATTTGCTTTCTATTCAGCTCTTTTTGGAGCCCTTACAGCCATAAATGTCTATTTGATCTTTCGATCCCTCTTCAACAAAAGGTATCTTGGAGGGATGTCCTCGGTGTTAGTGGCTTTTTCCCCCATGTTTTTCTATTCGGCTGTTACCATTGAATCTTATATGTTCAACATTTTTTGGGCCACTTTGGCAGTTCTTTTTTGGGTAAAGAAAAGGTTTATCTGGTGGGGGATAGCCTGGGGATTGGCGCTTTCCTCGCACATTACTTCTGCTTTTCTGTTCTTCCCCTTTGCCTGGTCGCTTGCATTTAGTAACTATAGATTTCAGTGGAAAAAAGCCCTTCTGGGATGCTGTTTCAGTATATTCATCTGCGTTGTTTCCTACGGTTGGGTGCTGAGCTTCTACCCCAGCTTACCGGCCTACATAAGGTTTTATAGATCTGTGAGCCAGGATGAATATCTGCGTTGGCCGACTCTTACATGGATCACTCAGAATTTGATAAGGTTCAGGGTAATCTGGGTAGTTTATGTTTTGATTGCGGCGGGTGGGCTTTTCTATTTCCGAAGGCAACCGGGAAAAACGCTCCTTATAATAGTTATACTTCCATTATTAATTCTCCTTCTCTACTTCTATGGATCAAACCTTTTTCTACTGTGGAAGAGTTGTGGCTACGTCCTGACCACCCTGGGTTTGGCAGCAGCTCTTCTGCTGTCCAGGGAGAAAAATAGAAGACAAAAATCGTACTTGCTTTTTGCATGGGTGGTGCCTTATGCTTTGTTCTTCTTAGGTTGGATCCAAGATGGAGGACAGTTCTATATATATCTTGTACCTCCGATTTCCCTTATTGTAACGAGGCTATTTGATAGCATAACGGAGGGGCTCTATTCGAATGTGATCGATCGATCTTACAGCTTGTTACCTCCCCTTCTCAAGGTAAAAGGTGACCTGATAATAGTGGCTCTCCTTTTCCTTTTTGCCCTATCCGGTGGCCTGTTTCAAAAGATGGGAACTATACGTTGGGCCCATAGCAAATTGGGCTTTCCCGATCAATATGCTCTGCAAATTAAGAGTCAAATCACACCGGGGAGTGTTTTGATAGCCAGTTGGGAGGGCGCGATAGCAAAATTTTACGACCCAGGGCTTCACGTCTTTGATTTCCCTTTCAGTATGGTACCTATAGATTCGGTTTCCTGTCACTTCAACAGTTCCATCCGGGATTATCTCAACTCTGGAACTGAGGTCTTTGTAACGAAGAACTGGCTCTTCCAGAGGAAGGATGCAGCGACAATTTTGGCGAGAGAAACGATCAGGAATGAATTTACACTGCTCAGGATTAGCGATGATGTCTATAGGATAGTTGAGAAAGAACGAAACCAGAATTAACCTCGGGATTCATTTATGGCCAAAGTGCTTTTTATACAGAATCTGCCTTTTGAGTACATGGGGCCCATGTACATATCGGCTCTCTTAAAAGAACACCGTCATCAATGTAGGCTTCTAATTGTCAGTGAGAGCAAAAGCTATCTGGAACGAATATCCGAATATCGTCCGGACCTTATTGCTTTTTCTACAATGACGGGACCTCATAAATGGGTTCTTAAAACGGCTGGACATATCAAGAAAGAACTCAGTGTACCCATAATTTTGGGAGGTCCCCACCCCACATTTTTCCCTGAGATCATCGAAGAACCTGCCGTAGATATGATCTGTATCGGCGAGGGAGAGTACGCACTTCTGGAGCTGGCGAACAAATTGGATGGAGGTGAGGACACCACCCAAGTCAAAAACATATGGGTCAAAAGGAACGGCCGGATATACAAGAATGGCCTTCGACCTTTGGCGGATGATCTGGACGAATTGCCTTTCCCCGATAGAACCCTTTACGATGACTGTAAGATACTTAACACTGTTCCGGCCAAGAAATTTCTGACGGGCAGGGGATGCCCTTATAGATGCAGTTTCTGCTTCAATCACAGGTTTAACGAGATGTACAGGGGCCTTGGAAGGATAGTTCGAAAAAGGGGAGTGGAGAGCCTTATCAGGGAGATAAAAGAAACCAGCAAGCGTTATAGATTGAAGTTGGTCCGCTTCCCGGACGATACTTTTACCGGAAACCGCCGGTGGCTGTTGGAATTCCTGCCAAGGTTCAAGGAAGAAATTGGTTTGCCTTTCACCGGTTTGGCTCGGGCCAACGAATTGGATGAGGAAGTTGTTTCAATTCTGAAATCCAGCGGTTGTCTGAATGTCTATTTTGGGGTTGAAAGTGGAAACGAAGCCATGCGGAACAAGGTATTAAGCAAGAAGCTGAGCGACGATCAGATCATCAATGCGGCGAGATTATTTAGAAAATATGGGGTTAAATTTGGTACCTATAACATGTTTGGCCTCCCTGGTGAAACACTAAGTATGGCATTTGAGACAATAGAGTTAAATAGAAGGATTAAACCCACATACACTCTGAATAATATTTTCCAGCCCTATCCCGGAACTGAGATAGCCTCCTATGCCCAGGAGGAAGGATTGCTTGATCCGAATTTCGATTATATGGATACTATGAACGAGGGTAGCATACTCCGCTCAGATGATATAGATCAACTCGTCAACCTGTCCAGGTTTGCCTATCTTGCTGTAAAATATCCTTCCTTAGACCCCTTTATCAAAGTCCTGATCAAGTCGCCTCCCAATGGAATTTTCAAAATGATTTATGATATGTGCAACGCGAACGTTATGAAAAGTAATCTAAATCTGGACTGGTTAAGCCTGCTGGTCTGGGGATTTAAACTCCGAGGTATAAGCTAAATCTGGTTTAAAATCTCTTGGAAGAGGAGAGATCTTGCGCATTGCCTTGGCGAAGCGGACAGAGGCTATATCTGGTTTAATGGAGAGATTTGGTTTTAAATCTCTCCCTTTTATCGTATTATTCTGTTTGGCTCTATTTTTCCTGCATAAGTTAGTGTCCTTCGAATTTATCACTTTTGGCCATGCGGAGGACCTCCTGAGGCTTTTCTATCCTTACCGGGCATTTGATGCGGAGAGCCTCAAGTCTTTCTCTATCCCTTTATGGAACCCCTATACATTTTCAGGTTTCCCATACCTTGCCAGTTTGAGATGCCATATCTTCTATCCTATCAACCTCGTATTTCTGATTTTACCGACCCATCTCGGAATAAATTTCAGCTTGATCCTTCACATTTTCTTGGCAGGTTGTTTTATGTACATTTTTGCAAGAAGCTTAAGTTTGGATGAATTTAGCTCTATGGTTTCTGCTCTCGCTCTTATGTTTAGCGGTTTTTTTATAGACAAAGTTAGCTGGGGTCATCCAGTCTATATCGAGTCATGCGTTTGGATTCCTTTAATCTTTCTATTCTTTATTAAGGCTGTTGAAAAAGAAAGGTTGGCATACGGCATATTATGTGGATTGCTTTTCGGGGTTCAATTGTTCAGTGGTCACCCTCAATTACCTTACTACGGCATAATGGCCTTGTCTTTCCTGGTGATCTATTTTTTCGTGTATTACTTGAAAAGAGTTGAATATAGAAAGGCTTCCATATCCATTCTTGGTTTTCTAATTACAGTTGTTGTAGGGTTGGCTTTAACATCGATCCAGCTTATTCCGGTAGCTGAGCTCTCCAAATATTCGATCCGCGCCTTCTCGACCAACCAATTTGACTTCTTCGCCCGCTGGTCTATGGAACCCTCTTACTTAATCACGTTTGTGCTCCCCAGACTTGCTCCGATTATTGGAACGAACACTTACCCATTTCCCGTTTCTCTCGGATATATAGGTGTTTTACCACTGCTATTAGCCGCAATTTCATTCTTTTCGATCAGAGATAAATATGTGCTTTTCTTCTGGATCCTACTTCTATCCTCTGTGCTGTTAGTCCTTGGTAAGTATACACCTGTATATGGCTTTTTCTACCGGTTTTTCCCGGGTTTCAGCACGTTTAGAAATCCTATATTTTTGGTATACTTATGTATATTCTCTCTATCTATTCTATCCGGTTTTGGATTGTCTTGTCTCCGGAAAAATGACCTTTGGGAACAAGGTGGAAAAAGGTTGAAGATTATCGCAGGTCTGCTAATTGTTCTTGGCCTGTTATTGATTCTTGTTGCCTCGATAACTTATTCTCTGCCCTTCGTCAAATCACAGGCTACCGGTCTCTTGAATAGTGCCTCTGTTTTAAGGAACAATCTCAAAACTCTTGATCAATTGCTTTCAAAGACACAGAGATTTCGGGGTACGCTTATTTACGATTTCATAACCACAGGTTTCATGTTGTTTTTGGCAGCGATTTCCATAGTTTTTTGCAGGAAGTTAAGGAGAAGGAACCTCATTCTAAGTTCAATTATAGTCTTCCTGGTATTTGTGGATTTGAAGCTATATGGGGCAGATTTTATCTACACCTACGATCTTACTCCTTTTGTTTCCAAAGGTAAATGGGTTGACTTTTTAGAGGAGGAAAGACAGCCTTTTCGGGTTCTACCAATACTGGATTATCCGGAACAAGATCCAGTTCTAAAGCTCAATAAGATATCGAGCATCAATGGATATGGTTCCTTAGAGATCCTGCAAGATTATGTGGACTTCGTAGCAGCTTTTCAGGATAAGCCGGTAGTCCAAGCCGCCTGTATCGCAAGGGTAGCCAACTATGATTCGAAAGCTGTTAACATGCTGAATACCAAATATGTCCTCACTGCAAAAGAGATAGAAGATGGTCAACTCAAATTAGTTTATAGTGATGATATACCGACTGCAAAAACTTGGGAGCCTCATAAGAAGGGCACAATAAAACTGAGGATTTATGAAAATGAGGCAGTGCTGCCGAGGGCTTTTATCGTTCACTCTGTAAAAGTTATCGAAGACAGAAGGCAGATATTGGAAACACTGAGGGACCCACAGTTCGATCCACGCGCCACTGTTATTTTAGAAGAGAATCCTCAGAAAACCGTTGGTAACAGTATGTTGGAGGGAGGAACAGAACAAGTTTCCTTTGTTAGCTATAGGGGGAACGAGGTCATTTTGAGGGTCTCATTAGCAGAAAATGGTTTTCTTTTCCTTAGTGAGGTCTACTATCCGGATTGGAAAGCCTTTGTGGATGGAGAGGAAAGGAGGATTTATAGAGCCAATTATCTTTTCCGCTCACTGTACTTAGATAAAGGTGTCCATACAATCAAGTTCGTTTTCAGACCGTTTTCCTTCAGGATAGGGGCTTTGATCACCTTGATAACACTTTTTGGACTCCTGGTGTTGTTGATCCATTATGCCTATAGGAATATGAAGAAGGAATACGGTGAAGAGAACCTGGAGCAGTCCCCAACCAGTTAAAGTTTACATGGGGAGTATGTAAAATGGATATAAGGCTCTCTGTGATCGTACCCGTTTATAACGAGATAGCAACTATCGAAGAGATTATCAAGCGGATAAGACATGAAGCCCTTGTCAAAGAAATTATCATTGTGGATGATTTCTCTAAAGATGGCACCCGGGAGTATCTTAAGTCCATATCGGATTCTGAGAAACCTGATTTAGCGGACGAAGAAGATACTATCAAAGTACTCCTCCATGATAGAAACAAGGGCAAAGGAGCTGCGATACGTACCGCCATTCCTGAGGTTACGGGAAATGTAGTGATCATCCAGGATGCCGATTTGGAATATGATCCACAGGATTATGCTAAGCTCCTGGAACCGATTTCGGATGATAGGGCAGATGTAGTTTACGGCTCACGCTTTCTGGGTGGACCCCACAGGGTCCTCTATTTCTGGCACTACATAGGTAATAAGATCCTTACAACCTTTTCTAACGTGATGACCAACATTAACTTAAGCGATATGGAAACATGTTATAAGGTCTTCCGAACTGAAATCATCAGAGGTGTCCGTATCCGGTCCAATCGATTTGGTTTCGAACCAGAGATCACTGCGAAGATGGCTAAGAGAAAATGCCGGATTTATGAAGTTCCTATATCCTACAGTGGAAGAACCTACCAGGAGGGGAAGAAGATAACCTGGAGGGATGGCGTAATGGCACTCTGTCATATTATTTGGTATCGATTCTTCGAATAAGGATCTTATTTCCGTGAGATCGCCCGTGCTCCCAATATAGCCATATAATACAGAGATAGTATCAATCGAGCAAACCTTTGGAAAAAGAACCTGCGACATTATCGGAGATGGGACTGTGTTAGAAATCAAGCAGTATTTTAGCAATAAATGGATAATTGTACTATTTCTCTTTATACTGGTCGTTTCGTTCAAGTTACCTATAATAAACACTCCTCACTATTGGGATTCCATAAATAGAATCCACAACGCTAATTGGGTTAAAGACCATCACTTTAATCCTTTTCTTGAAAAGGGAGGTGGTATGTTGGGGGCCCAATGGAGACCTCCCTTTTTCTTCGAGTTGCTTGCCCTTTCGTGGACCCTTTTGGGGAATTCACTTTTCGTCTCCCATTCGATTGTTATACTCTTTTCCTTCTTGGGGGTTCTGTTTACTTACCTTTTAGGAGAACTTCTCTTTAACTCGAGGGTAGGAATTATCTCTTCATTGCTTCTGTTTTTCTCCCCGCTCTACTTTGCACAGAGCGGGATTCTGAATTATGCGGTTCCCCTAACAGCTTTATCTATGATGACCGTATATTTTGCACTGAAGGAAAATGTAAAGGGATATTTGATCTGTGCCAGTTGCCTGGTATTGACCAAAGAAACGGGGATATTGATACTATTTCCTGTTCTATTGATTGTGTTTCTTCGCTATTGTAAGGAGACGAAGCTATATTTGAGAATTCTTGTTTACATTCTTCCTTTACTTCCGTATCTGTTATGGTTATTAGCCTGTAAGATCTATTTAGGCTCCTTTCTATACCCCTCGCATGTAGGAAATCTCAACTTGCACGACCCCTTGCATCTATTCAGGACTTTTATGAGCAAGGCCTCACAATTGTTTTCCAATAACTACCACTGGTTGCTGAGTCTTTTTATAATTATTAGTGTAAAAAGGTGGATAAAAGATTTCTACTTGGAAAGGGAGAAGAGTATACTTATTCTCGGTGGGATAGCTGCATATCTGTTCGCTTTCGCCCTGTACTCTATTCCACTAGAACGTTATCTCCTTCCCGTCTACCCCCTTTTTTACATTCTCTTTTCCAGATCAATAGATGCTTTCTTCAAAGAAAATTGGAAACCGTTGTTTGTTACCTTTTTGTTAGTAGCTTCACTGTTTATCGTGAATTGGAAAGGAAATAGATCCGGTTTCGGTTTCAAATTTGAAACGAATCTGGAGTATCTGGATTTCATAGAAGTCCATCAGAAAGCAGCCAAATTTATCGAGGAAGATTTCCCCGATAAACATGTGCTAACAGACTGGCCCCAGACAATGGAATTGAGGCATCCTTTTGAGGGTTATGTTACTAAGCCGATCAGGGCATCGGGTATTCTTGAAGAATATGACTTAAGTGATATAGATCTGGTCTATTTTTCACCTCAAAGTAGTAGAAGGGAATTTTTGGACTTAAGGAATAAGCTAAAACCTGATTTGGTTCTATTATCGAGATTTGAAAAGAATGGCAAAGCAACAGAGGTTTATAAGCTCCTGCATCAGGATTGAAACAAACCCAAGGAGAATATTATATTGGTGTTCCTGCAAACCGATTGGAATTTCCGCCAAACGGATTCGGGGTTAAGGAATCTAATATATCCTTTCCATAGAGGATTGAAAAGTGGAACGAAAAACAGGGCATAGAAATCTGGGACTTAAACCGAAAGTAATTGTAATAATATTACTGTGTCTAATTTTTCTGCAGGCGGGTTCCAGCATGTTGGCCAAGTCCCCTACTTTTGACGAGGTTTGCCATCTGGGTTTTGGGAAGTATTTACTGGAGGGTGGGAAATGGGATATAGCAACCGCAAATTTCTTCCATCCTCCTCTGTCCTACTATTTGCATAGTATCCCCCTATTATTCATGCAGGTAGATGAGGGTGTATGGGAAGTGCAAAGCAGTTCCGAGCGGGGAAGAAGGATAATAGATCATTACCCTGATGATCTTGTTATCACTTTAGCCAGAATTCCTATGTTATTGGTTTCCATGTTGTTAGGATTCTATGTCTTCAAATGGGCTAAGGAGTTGTATGGTACCAATGCCGGACTCTTTGCTCTATTCTTTTACACATTCTCCCCGAACATTTTAGCCCATTCTAGGTTGATCACTGCTGAAATAACATTGACATGCTTTTTGTTCATCGCCACCTATTATTTCTGGAGAGCCTATAAAGAGCCCAGAAAGAAGAACTTGATGATTGCAGGGATAACACTTGGCCTGGCTCTCCTATCTAAATTCAACTCACTTTTATTACTTCCTATATACTTACTATTGGGGGTTTTCATATTCTACCACTCAGTAAATACTAAGGGATATTCTGAATCTACTCCTCCAAATAAGTTCAGAACAGATCTTTTCAGGAGGATCTATACTATATATGGCCGGATTGTGGCGATGTTTCTTATCGGGTTTATTGTAGTGTGGGTGGGGTATAGATTTGATGCGGAACCTGCAACTTCGTTAGAGAAGAGACCTCATGTAGCCATAGATAATATTCTGGGAAATGAGCACCTAAGAATGGGTGCATATTATGTCTCTGAAAATATCCCTTTGCCCTTGGCAACTTATATTAAAGGTATTATACTCCAAAGGGATGTAAATAAGAGAGGGCACCCTAGTTTTCTGATGGGTGAATACTCATTGAAGGGATGGTGGTATTATTATCTGGTAGCCTTTCTGATTAAGGTTCCAATTCCGTTGCTGATTATGTTGGTTTTGAGCACCGTACTTATGATAAGGAAAGCTACCGTCTCTGGTACAATCAACGAGCTTTTCCTGATAGTGCCAATCCTGTTCATCTTTGTTTTCTTTAGTATCTTCAGTAATCTAAACATCGGTTTGAGGTATATGTTGCCAGTCTTTCCCTTCATATACGTGATGATCAGTAGGGCGGTTAGCGTAGAGATGAGAAAACAGAAGGTGTTTCTGATATTTATTCTTCTATTATGTATTTGGTACTTCGCAAGTTCTTTGAGGATTTATCCTCATTATCTTGCCTACTTTAACGAGTTTGTTGGAGGACCGGGTAACGGCTACAGATATTTGGTTGACTCCAATCTGGATTGGGGACAGGATCTGAAGGGATTGAAGAAATATATGGATCGGGAAGATGTGGAATGGGTATTGTTCTCATATTTTGGGTCAAATGATCTGTCCTATTATGATATCAAGTATCAATATCTGCCCGGTGTCAGCATAACCCCTGAGAACCTGCTGCCGCCGTGCAATGATGAACCCTCCGAAGTTAATAGGGAGCTCATAGCAATAAGTGTCTCTAATTTACAAGGGGTTTACTTGAGGGATAAGCAGATGTATAGCTGGTTGAAGAGGCGTGATCCGATAGAGAAGATTGGATATACAATTTTCATATATGATATCACAGAAGACGCGGAAGCGCACTATAATCTTGGGATGATCTATAGGGAATCTGGGATGTTGGAGTTGTCTGATTATGAATTCAGGAAGGCGATGATGATAGATCCGGAGATTGAGAAACTTGAGTGAATATAGTGTCTTATCGGAAAAGGCATCTCTATTCAATCAACATCAAAACGGAAGGTTCGAGTTATGAAAGCCTCACGAAGAATTTTTCCTGTGATTGGCATTTGTATCGGTATTATGGTGGGTTTATTGGCAGGTGAAGTTGGACTACGTATAGCGGTTGAATCCAAGGTGTTGCAGGATGAGAACGCCTTTGTTGCTTTTATAAAGCAGCTCGAAGCCACTCCGGTAAAATCTTCCATATATCGTCATAGTGATGATTTTATATTAAGCCTGGAACTGATACCGGGTAGCCATCGCAAGCACATACGTGTTAATTCGGACGGATTTAGAGGGAAGGAATACAGTCGGGAAGTTCCTCCGGGAGTAAATAGGATCGCCTTTTTAGGCGATTCAGAGACATTTGGCGCTGCGCTCAATGAAGATGAGACAATTACGGGATGTTTGGAAAAAGCCTTAAATGATATGGCAGGGAAAGGTGAATTCGAGGTGCTTAACTTCGGGTTTCCAGGCTACAATACCTTACAGGAATTAAGGGTATTGAAGACAAAAGCAATTGAATTTAATCCTTCTATCGTAGTTCTTTATTATGTACTGAACGATCCTATTCTGGCTCCTGGTTTTACTGAACTGAGAAAGAGGAGATTCCACTATCGATCGTACCTTTGCCTATTAGCCGAATGGTTCCTTAAATCACATGCGCCTTCTAGTGTCAGAGGAGTCAATCAGGGTGGCGGTTTACGGGAGTTCTATCAGATGCTTCATTCCTCAGAATACTTCGATGTCTGCAAATACATAATCGGGCAAATGGGTGACTTTCTACATGAACGTGAAATCAGGTTTGTAACCATCATTGCACCGGAAATTGCCGGCTACAGCGATTTCAATAATTATCCATATAGAGATATACATAATAAACTATTAGACCTTGGCTCTCAGAGGGCGGAAGTGTTTGATCCGTTGGATAATCTTGCTTCATCTGGATACAAACCGACGGATTTGTGGGTTACCCCTACAGACTGTCACAAAAATAGGATAGCTAATCAGATCATCGCTCAAGCTGTGGCGAAACATATACTTTCAGATTGAGTGATGTGGACTCTGTCCTCTTAAGCGAAGATCCTATCCACCAACTTAACGGTTATCCTTAAGGAACTTTTCGTCATCCCAGTTATCCTGATAAGCAACGCCATATAGTCTGCGTATCTTTACAATCGGTGGCTAACTCTCTCTATGAATCATACCGATTCCTTCTTTGGTGTTGTAAATTGAACACCTTTGTCTAAATCAGACCATTCGGTTCCCTGTAAGTTAAAAGCTGGGAAGAGCTGGATCAGCCTGTGAGTTAAGATATAACTTGATCTCCTTTAACTTCCATGTGAACCGGGCTTTCATAGCCTATGGTACATAATTTGCTACTCTATCTCTGCGCACATGTCTCAGATATAGGTAACAAGGGGATACTGTTGATCAGCTCTGCAAAGGGTCCGATTCAGGTTATTATCGACGAAATAGCTGAGAAGTTATAGATCTTTCCTGTGCATAGAGAACTTGTCTATGGCACTGTTCTCCTCAGTAATCTCAGTATCGGCCTGTGTGCCAAAATAGAGGAGAACGAAGATATGTGAATGGGAGCAGAAAACCCGAGTTAGATACAGGAGATAGGTTATGGGGAAACTTCGCCAGATCTGGCATATATTCAAGCGCGTGGGACAGTTTGTTGGCGACTGGGTTGCCCGAATTGTGCTGACAGTCTTCTATTTAACAGTTTTTGTCCCTTTCGGCTTGGGGATGCGGCTGCTGAAGGATCCGTTGGAAATCAAGGCCGGACACCGGGGCAGATGGCTGGAACGCGTAACGCACGATCTAACCCTTGACGATGCACGGAGGCTTTCTTGATGTATATATTAGGCATTTCATGCTATTACCATGATTCAGCAGCGGCCCTGCTGTGCGACGGTATGCTAGTGGCTGCTGCCGAGGAAGAGCGTTTTACACGCAAGAAACATGACTACGGTGTTCCCAAGCATGCCATTGACTTCTGTTTGCGAAAGGCCGGGATCACCAAACGAGATTTGGACTACGTGGTTTTCTACGAAAAGCCACTTCTCAAATTCGAGCGTATACTTACGACCACATTGCAGACTTTCCCTCGGTCGTATAGTGTCTTTCGAGAGTCTATGGTCAACTGGTTTAATGAGAAGCTTTGGATCAAAGGTCGTATCCTTACCAAGCTTGACATTCCCAATGAGAAGCTGCTCTTCATCGAACATCATCTGAGCCATGCTGCCAGCGCTTTCTTCTGCTCACCCTACGAGGAGGCAGCTATCCTGACTGTAGACGGGGTTGGGGAATGGACGACGGCGACGGTGGGACGGGGTAAGGCCTTTTGGGCGGAGGAACAGGTAAAGCAGGTGGGGAATGGCACAAAGGCTGAGAAGGTGCAATCTGCGAGCCTCAGTAACTCGATTGAGCTCTTCAACGAGGTAAAGTTCCCCCATTCCCTAGGCTTGCTGTACTCTGCTTTCACTGCTTTTCTTGGGTTCCGTGTCAACAATGGCGAGTATAAGGTGATGGGTATGGCGCCGTATGGTCGGCCCAACCGGGTAGAGGATGTCTACAAGCTAATCGACGTGGGTGACGATGGCGGGTTCCGCCTGAATATGGACTATTTCTGCTTCCACCACTCAGCTTCACGAACTTTCAACAATAAGTTCGTTGAGTTATTCGGCAGTCCACGCGTACACGAATCGGTTTTCTATACGCCGACCACTCATCCCAATAAAGATCACCCCCAGTGGAATGACGCCAAAGCTAACCTTAATCAGAGCTATGCCGACATCGCCGCCAGTATTCAGCAGGTGACTGAGGAGATATTGCTTAAGATGGCTGATTACGCTTATCAGCGCACAGGACTGAAGAAGCTGTGTATTTCCGGTGGGGTGGCGTTGAATTCGGTGGCAAACGGCCGCATATTGCGGGAATCTCCCTTCGAGGATGTCTTTATCCAACCGGCGGCAGGTGACTCTGGCGGGGCCTTGGGTGCGGCGCTTTACACCTACCATGTATTGCTGGGTCAACCGCGCAAGTTCGTAATGGGTCATGCCTACTGGGGCCAGGACTACTCGCCTGATGAGGTACGAACTGCTATTGAAGCCACGGGCCGATCCTATAAGCGGGTGGATGATCCGGATCAACTGGCGGAGATGATGGTGGATGACCTGTTGGCAGGCAAGGTGATCGGCCTCTTCCAGGGACGCTTCGAGTGGGGACCACGGGCGCTGGGTAACCGCTCCATTCTGGCCGATCCACGCCGTGCCGAGATGAAGGCTATCGTAAACGCCCGTATCAAATTCCGCGAGCCTTTCCGCCCATTTGCACCTGTCGTGCTGGAGGAACAGGCAGCCGACTTCTACGCTGGCTTGGGAGAGCCATCCCGTCACTATCCCCTGCGCTACATGCTTATGGTCTATCACACGAGGGATGGTCAGGCTGACAAGATCAAGGCAGTTACTCATGAAGGGGGCACAGGACGGTTGCAGACAGTACGCCGGGAGTGGAACCCGCTTTATTATCGGACAGTCGAGCTGTTTGGCGAAGCTACGGGGGTTCCAGTGCTACTCAATACCAGCTTCAACTTGCGTGGCGAACCTATAGTCAACACCCCGGCTAATGCACTGAACACCTTTGGTAGAAGCGACATAGATACTCTGTACCTTAACGGACACATAGTAAGAAAGTGAGGAGAAGGGTGAAGGCCTTTATTCGAAGTATGGTATCTAATTTCACTGTAGCAGGCGAATTGCTCGTTTTCATGTGGCAACGTAAATGGTGGTGGCTGATACCGATGGTAGTAGTGCTGCTCACCTTCGGACTACTGCTGATCTTCGCCTCTTCATCGGGTATCGGACCATTCATATACACACTGTTCTAAGATAGGTAAACCACCACAGGGTAAAGTCGAAGGCTTGGGTCTCTCAATAGGGTTCGGTTAATCTCTTTGTACCGAGCGTGCTCAGTACGAAATGATGGTCAGAGAACCCTGTTTCCATTGAATTTCTGGACCTATGAATGTGCCGTTTATCCCACAAGCTTGCTTGTGGGTTTCTGGCATACTACTTAAGAAGATAGAATGATTCTCTGAATCTGGTGTAATGTATAGGATTTACGATTGGCAAGCACTCACGTGCTTGTCAATCGCTATACTCCATCCAAGAATTTAGCCTGATTAATTCATAAACTGTTTTTGAGAAGACAACAAGGGCTTACAAAT
>CAZTBA010000003.1:0-47945 GCA_964611725.1 uncultured bacterium | reverse complement strand
CCCTACGACAGTCTGATGTAACAGAACGTGGTTTAAGACGCTTCCCAGAGAATACTTCGCATCATCGTGGGTAGCAGCGTCTTCCACTGCCTCGGAAATGGCCATACCCAAACTGCCCGGAGAATCGGGATCCTGTTCCAAAATAGATCGTCCGGCATTGGTCTTATCTGTCGGGGATGGGAACACCTCGGCACCCCAGGTATTCATCAATATCTTCCTGTAGGGCTTCTGCTCGTAGCTGACACGGACCATATACACGGTACATTTGAGACCGAACAGACAACATGCGAAAGACAGGGCACTTCCCCACTGTCCCGCACCTGTCTCAGTGCATATCCGCTTCACACCCTCCTGTTTGTTATAGTAAGCCTGTGCCACAGCGGTGTTAGGCTTGTGGCTTCCGGGAGGGCTGTAACTTTCGTTTTTGTAGTAAATACGTGCAGGTGTGCCTAACGCTTTCTCCAACCTGTAAGCCCTCTGGAGCGGCGTTGGACGCCACAGCTTATACACATTCAGGATATCGTCGGGAACATCTATCCAGCGCTCTGTGCTGACCTCCTGCTTGATCAGTTCCATGGGAAAGATCGGTGCAAGGTCCTGGGGACCGAGAGGCTTGCCGGTAGCCGGATTGAGCGGGGGTGCCAGAGGCTCAGGCAGATCAGCCTGGACATTATACCACTGCTGCGGTATTTCATTTTCTCCCAAAGTTATCTTGTAGCTGTCCATGAAGCCCTCCTTATTTTGGGTGAATTACTGAACTGAAACTGTTAAAAGCCTGTAAACTGCTGTCTCTATGTTTCGCGTATGGCAGGGTTGGACCTCCGCCACCAAACAGAAAGCGCAAAACCTCTGACTATATAGAGACGATTTCTTACAAAGCTGTAATTCAAGTGAACGGACATCTTTCCCCGCATAGTCTATCAGACAGGGAGGTTATATCTTCGCAGAGACCTTCTAAATATCGTCTCTCGATTCAAAGCAGTATGCAAACTTAAGTTTGGCGCATACATCGAGTATCTGCCCTGGCTCATCAACTATAAAATCGGGCCCCGCTTCGAGGAGTACATCCTTCGCAGCGTAACCGTATGTAACCGCACAGGTGATGACAGAGGCAGCCCTTCCGGCGAGTATATCGTTCTCTGTGTCTCCTATTACCATTGATTTTTCCGGCGGGCTCCCCAGGGAAGACAGCACCTTCAGTATCATCTCAGGGTGAGGTTTTAGATTAATGACATCCTCAGGACCTATGATCATCTTGAAGAATCCACTTAAACCCAATTTCTCGAGTATTTTTTCCCCGGACTGTCTCGGTTTATTGCTTGCCACTGCGAGATTTAACCCCGAAAGCCCTTCTATAACTTCATAGATCCCGGGATAAGGCCGGGTCTGATCGAGGAGGTGCTGTGAGTAATATCCACGATAAATTTCGAGAAGTCTCGTCAGATCATAGTAATGGCCCGGAGGAAGCATAGCTTTCGCGAAACTCTCGGCTCCCGGGCCTATTCCCTTCTTGGCCTGTTCCATAGTTATTTCCGGCAGGCCGATTTCCTTTAGGGTTAGATTCATTGCTTTCAGTATGTCACATCTCGAATCTATCAGAGTGCCATCCAGATCGAATATTATAGTTTCCAAATTCCCGTTCAACATCCCCTCCCTTTCGGTTGACAATGAAAAAGCCGTGAACATCGGCATATCCACGGTCTTGAAAGAAATCTTGATTTTGATATGAAATCAGCGCGACGGATACACCTTCCCCCTATTTAGTTAGCGCCAGCACCAGATGCACCACGCGAGTCCATAATTATCCCAGCAAAGGTGTACCATCACTATATCCTTTTCTAACTCAAATAGAAACTCCAGACTACCTTTAATTGCCGCAATAATAAACAATAAAGTTTTTCCTGTCAAGGAAAAAATCCCGGGGGTACATGAAAGCTGTTTGTTGCGATACAGGCCGAGTGCTGCGGTGTTTTAGGCAGGTCCTGTTACAGCACTGGTTCAACAAACTGGGCTTCTCTCCTGCCACTTTCTTGTTGACTTATCCACGGTTTTATAATACAGTAGTGAATGTGGAACTCAGTACTGCCTTAGTCACTTCCGTGACTCCTGCTGAACCATAATCGGGCTTCCCAAAACGTCCTTTGAAGGCCGCTTGAAGGCCAGGAGGGATACAAGATGATGCAGGACCAATATCACCAGTTGGCCTATAAGTATGCACCGATCCTTGCCCAAAAAATCAGTGACGAGTGGCCGGTGGCGGATCAGATCGCTCCGGTGGATTTTGCCGGGAGTATTGCAGATATCGCGAAGAATCCGGAAAAGCTATACCGTTTAGGGGATAATGACAAAATTCCTGCCAAAGTCTACTACAGCGTTTGTGAAACGACGACACACTTTTTCCTGATTTATGCGGTCTATCATGTCCTGGACTGGTGGAAGCGTTACTCATCCGAGGATCTATACAACCTTATCCGGGACTCGTTAGATGAGCATATTCATGATATGGAGGGGGCTTTACTCATCGTAACGAAGCAACCTAAAACACTCGTCGATGGTCTGGTAACGGTAGCCCATAACAATTTTTATCTGTACACGGAACCGAGGATCCCTACCGGCGTCGGAGAGTCGCGCCCGGCGTTTCGACAAAGCCTACGCATCGTGAAGTTTAACGAGACGGTCGATGGGAATATCTGGCTCGATCAGGCTACCCACAGGGTCAAGCTTTACATTGAATCACGGGGACACGGCATTCGAGGTGATCACAAGAGATGGGGTGCCGGGGACAAGACATGGTATTACGGCCCTGAGGAGGAGACCTTAAGTCACGGAACCCTCGATCCGAAAGAGAGGGAAAACAGTCTGCAAATGAAGTACCATCTCGTGGATATCTTTGCCGATAAGGGGCTATGGGTCCACCGATTCGACAACAGGGTGTTCAAACAGAACAAGGATGGTCGCTGGGGGTTCGTGTATCGAGAAAAGGATAAGCTATGCGGAGGCTCAGCGAACCCGCCATGGTCCTGGAGTGACCATAACGATACCAGTCCTATGGGCGAAATCGCTACGGATTCGGCTCGTTTTATTACCCGCTATGGCCAGGGTTGGGGACCAGTTAGTACGCATTACATCCATAACCCGTATCAATCGATCGGGCATCTCTCTTGAGAGCTAACGACAGAACCCGCAAGTGCAAAACCGCACAACGGTTTTGTCAGCGATTTTGGGCACTGACCCCTGGGGAATTGGAACAATGCCCCCAAACATAGTCTTTATCATAACGGACAACCAGAGTTCCTGGACGCTTGGCTGTTACGGAAACAAGGAGATTCTGACTCCGAACACCGATCGACTTGCTCGAGAGGGTGTCCGATTCACCAAAGCCTTCTGCTCAAACCCAGTCTGTTCACCGAACCGTGCGACACACCTCACAGGTCTGATGCCTTCACAACATGGGGTGCACAACTGGCTCGGCACCGAAAAACCGGATGCACAGGTTGGACCCAACGCCTATTGTACCATCAGAGAGTTCGCCACACTGCCACAGACCCTTGCGGATGAAGGCCATACCTGTGGGTTGAGCGGCAAGTGGCATCTCGGTAACAGCCTGCATCCACAACAGGGCTTCAGCTATTGGTTTACCATGCCACGCGGCCATACCCGGACGTTCTACAGCGCAGAGGCAATCTGGCAGGGGAGGGTCTACAAGGAACCTCGCTACTATCTCGACGCCATAACGGAGCACGCTATTGACTTTCTGCATCAGACGTGGCAAAGACCATTCTTTCTGTACGTCGGCTACAATGGGCCTTATGGACTTGACCAGGACCTGCGCACGGGCCATCAAAACCGCCACACGGCCTACTATGCGGACAAGGAGCTTTCCTGCTTCCCTCGTGAGAAGGTCCATCCCTGGTTGAGACAGAACCTCGATGCTATCAACAATGAGATCGCTATTCGAAGCTACGCCGCTGCGGTGAGCGGAGTCGACGACGGCGTGGGCAGGATATTGGAAGCACTGGCTGACCTGAGCCTTGAGAGGGATACGCTGGTGATCTTCACTGCTGACCATGGTCTATGTGCGGGACACCACGGCATGTGGGGTATGGGCGATCACTCACGACCTCTGCATATGTTTCAGGAAAATCTGACGGTTCCCCTGATTTTCCGCCACCCCGGGCGCATTCCCTCCGGTCAGGTCTTCGAAACGATGACCTGCAATTACGATTTCTTTCCCTCGTTGCTTTCGTACCTCGACCTCCAAAATCGGATTCCCGGTGTGCCTGAACTGGCAGGTAGAAGCTATGCACCAGCGCTGGTTGGCAGGGAGCTTGCCTGGGGTGAGGAGATTGTCTTTCATGAATACGAGAACACGAGGGTGGTACAGAACCCCGAATGGAAACTGGTACGTCGGCATCCGGACGGTCCGGGCGAGCTGTATGATATGCTGAACGATCCGGGAGAACGCAATAATCTGATCGATCAGCCGGAGTGCGACATGCTCCGACATGACCTGGATGCACGAATTCAGAGGTTCTTCGGGCGGTACGCTGATCCACGTTACGATATATGGCACGGTGGTGCCAGCAAGGCGGGTAGAATCCTCGACGAACTAACGGAATAATGTAGACCAACCAGGCGCCGGGGTTGACCTGATATCCGCTATGCGGTTTCCCGTCGACTGAGTTTGATTGTCAGGCCCACGACGAATGGGTTTAAACCTCCACTTATGATTACTGAAGGGGCTAATCATGAAATACTCACAGGCCCGTCCGGGACGAATTTTCGTTATACGCCTCGAGGACGGTGATGTTGTCCATGACTCGATCGAGCAGTTTGCCCGCGACAAGTCCATTCGGGCCGCCACCCTGATCATAATCGGTGGCGCTGACCAGGAGAGCAAGCTTGTAGTTGGTCCTGAGAAGGGCCGCACAACACCCGTTGTTCCCATGGAATACATCTTGGACAACGTTCATGAGATAGCGGGTGTCGGAACACTCTTTCCGGACGATCAAGGTAATCCCGTGTTACATATGCACATGGCGTGCGGCAGGAAATCTTCCACGATAACCGGATGTATCCGTAGGGGTGTCAGGGTATGGCATGTCATGGAAGCCATACTTTTTGAACTCGTCGATACCACCGGGGTACGTGCCCCTGACCCGGAGACGGGACTCAAACTACTCCAACCGTAGATGGCAAGCGAGGTTGCGTCTTGACATAAGATGCTCACACCCGGGTACCGGATTAAGCCGATGGGCTTACGGCCAGGAGTGATTAGGGAATCCTAAGACAACAAATGATAATAAGAAAAGCAAATTCAGAAGATATGAAGGGTATAGCTGCCCTTGACAGGGTAGCCTGGAAGAGGAACAGAAAGTCAGGATATATCCCGGATGGTGAACACGTTTGGAGAGTGTGGATTGACAATGCACACGTGATAGTGATCGAAGACGCAGATAGTATAGTTGGGTGTGCTCTGGCCTTCACGTGCTTGGATGATAGCCTTTGTCTGCATAAGATATTTGTTGAGGAAAATGCGCAGGGCAAGGGCTTCGGCAAGAAACTGCTTTCTGAAATGCTGAGGATCGCTCGTGGCGAGAGCCGGGATATCTGGCTAACTGTTGATCCCGTAAACAACAGGGCTATCAACCTCTATAAATCCATGGGTCTTGAGGTAAAGACATATGATGATCATTATTACGGAGATGAAGAGCCAAGGTACATTATGATCAAAAAGCATAGTTGATTGCCAAGGTATACGTAGTAGCTCGTTGAATGGGATGCTATTTCGGGGCACCCGTAAACTCTACCGTTGAGCCTGTCGAAAAACCTACTTCGGAAAAATTTGTGGGAGAAAAAGATTGAAATAGCACCACTTTTTAGGTCGAAGTAGGAGAGACCATTAACTTTTCCTGATTTTGCGCGTCTAAGTGGGACGAAAATCTTTATGCATCTTTTTGTCATCACTTTTTCGACAGTCTCGTTCGCCCTTAGAGAGGAAAGAGATAATGAATCACAGGGGACTCAGCAATGATAGCGGCAAGCCCAACATCATTGTTATTCTTGCGGACGATATGGGCTTCTCCGACATCGGCTGCTACGGGTCGGAAATACATACTCCCAACTTAGATGCCATGGCAAGCGAGGGCGTTCGGTTCACTCAGATGTACAACTGCGCCCGCTGCTGTCCCAGCCGTGCATCGTTGCTTACGGGGCTTTATCCACACCAGGCAGGGATCGGACACATGGTCGGCAATGCGGGAACCCGTGCCTACCAGGGATATCTGCGGGATGATTGCGTAACGCTGGCAGAGGTGCTCCGTGAAGCCGGATATCGGACGCTGATGTCAGGCAAGTGGCACGTTGGCGGAGGATACATTGGCAACAGGCCGGATACATGGAAGCCCGGAGAGCCGGGCCACCCGATCCCGGTTCAGCGAGGTTTTGACAGACACTACGGTATGCTCGGCGGAGCAGGCAGCTATTTCTACCCACCATACATGATAAAGGGCACAACCCTCCTCCCCACCCTGGCCGGTGACTATTACATTACGGATGCCATTACCGATGAAGCGATCAGCATGATAGACGAGTCGTCAGCCGAAGCAACAACGCCCTTCTTCCTGTACCTGGCCTATACCGCACCCCACTGGCCCCTCCACGCGCTTCCCGGAGATATCGCAAAATATGAAGGGAAATACCGCCGCGGCGGATGGGATGCGGTTCGCACCGCAAGACACGAAGAGCTGAAAGGCATGGGCATCCTCAGTCCGGATTGGAACATTTCACCTCGCGACGAAGACGCACCACCCTGGTCGGAAATCACGGTGAAAGACTGGGAAGACCTCCGCATGGCTGTCTATGCGGCACAAATTGACCGCATGGACCAGTGCATAGGAAGGGTTCTTTCGAAAATTAAAGACCTTGGAATTGAAGACAATACGCTTGTTATGTTCCTCTCGGACAACGGGGGATGTGCCGAGTTTCTTGGGGAAGACACCGGGAAACCAGAACCGTTCAGATACAATGTTCCAACACCTGATGGCAGACCGATGCACGTCGGCAACACGCCGAAAATCAATCCTGGGCCCGACGATACGTTCATGAGCTATGATCTCCCCTGGGCGAACGCATCGAATACCCCATTTCGACTTTACAAGCATTGGGTACACGAGGGTGGCATTTCAACCCCGTTTATCCTGCGATGGCCGGCAGTTACCACCTGTGGTCGCATTGAGCATTTTCCGTGTCATTTTATCGATATTATGGCCACTTGCCTCGAGGCCGCCGGCATAGACTATCCCACTGAACTTAACGACAGGGAGATCACCCCACTTGAGGGCGAAAGCTTAATGCTGCTCCTGCAAGGTCAGGACTGCATCCGTGAGCAGCCGATTTTCTGGGAACATGAAGGCAATCACGCCGTGCGGGATGGTGAGTGGAAGCTCGTGTCGAGATTCCCGGGTAAATGGGAACTCTACAACATGGTTGAAGATCGGACCGAGCTGAATGATCTGGCCGGTCAGAACAAACCGAAAGTGAGTGAACTCGTCAAACTTTACTGTGAATGGGCTGAACTATGCGAGGTGCGGGAGTGGCCCTTGCGAAAGCCATAGAAATCGAATTCTGCCATGAGGGCCATGGCGGATAATGTACTGTTTCTACTGAATGGGGAAAGGTACGACGATGGCGGATAAACCAGGATTCGAGCAGTCAGATCTATTTATCAGTGGTGAGGGTGGATACAAGCGATACCGTATCCCGGCACTGGCGGTCAGCACCAAGGGCACGGTTCTCGCATTCTGCGAGGCGCGCAAGTTTACCGGCCAAGATTCCGATCAAATTGATCTGTTCCTGCGACGCAGTTTTGACAACGGCAGGACCTTTGGCGATGTCCAGACAGTCGCCACCCAGGAAGGCTGGGTTTGCGGAAATCCGGCACCTGTGGTAGACCGCGACACAGGTACAATCTGGCTGTTGTTCTGCAAGAACCGTGAGGATGGTCCCGAAGGCATGATTCGTGAGGGCAAGGCGCCACGCACCGTCTGGGTGACATCCAGTACCGATGATGCTGCAACCTGGACCGAACCTCAGGAAATAACCGCTTCAGTTAAACTATCCGAATGGTCCTGGTATGCTACCGGCCCGGTCCACGGCGTTCAGCTAACGGGTGGGCGTCTGGTAATTCCCTGTGACCACGTAGTCTTCAAGGATTACAACCGCCACGATCCATACTACTCACACATTCTCTACAGCGACGATCACGGCAAGACGTGGCAGATTGGCGGCAGCACCGATGAAGGTACAGATGAATCTGCGGTTGTTGAGACCAATGACGGATGGCTTTACATTAATTGCCGCAATAAGTATCTGCTGCCGGAGGGTGGGAACTTCCGTGCCGTTGCATGGAGCAGGGACGGTGGAAAAAGCTTCTGTCCCGTCGTACATGACGCAGCTCTGCCAGAGCCTGTCTGTCAGGCCAGCGTTTGCCGGTTCACCGACGAAAAACGGCACGATCGCAACCGTGTGCTGTTCTCGAACCCCGCCAGCTATAGCCGAGAGCATATGACAGTTCGGCTTAGCTATGACGAATGTCGCACCTGGCCGGTATCCAAACTGCTACATCGGGGGCCCGCTGCCTACTCGGACTTGTGCGTCGCGCCGGATATGACTGTATGTTGCTTCTACGAGCGAGGCGTGGAGGGTACCTATGAGAAGATCACCTTGGCCCGGTTCAATCTCGAATGGTTGACCGATGGAGAGGATACCTTAGATCTGGGTTGACTCAAAGTATGACACTCAGTTCGCTTGGCTGCCCTGGATGATTAAAGGGTACTATGTTGGTTTGACCTGATGTTGTGACATCGAGTTCATGTCGCGTTCGAATAGGAGGGTGGTCGTTCTTTACGACCCCACTGAGACCGCTCAGGCCCCATTTTCATAATCAGCTTGCCCCCTTCCCTGATCTCACTGTACCAGAGATAGGCCCGGTCGAGAGACCTGCCGTTCAGCGTTACGTTCTGAACATAGATATTGCTGTCCGAGTTGTTTCTCGATTCGATAACGAACTCCCGATCCCCAAGGCAGATGGCTGCTGATTCGAAAATCGGACTCCCGATAAGGAATATATTCTGCCCGGCAACCGGGAAAATCCCCATGGAGCTCCACACATACCATGACGACAACCCTCCGGAATCATCGTTCCCCGGAAGACCGCCTCGCCCTGTCGAATACTGGTATTTCATCACCGCGCGTACCACCTCCGCCGTTCTGTCCGGTCTGCCAGCGTAGATGTAGGCATATGGGGACTCCATGTCGGACTCATTGTTCAGCCCCTCAAATCGGTTCGGAACATGCTTCTTGACCGTTGAACCTTCCCTTGGCTCCGCATGCTTTAGCTGGTCAAATCCGAAGAAGCGATCGAGATCTTTGATGAAATCTTCTTCCCTATCATACAGGGCAATCCGTCCGGCCATATCATGAAGCAAACGGAAGGAATAATTCCAGGCATCACCCTCGTAATAGTTTGAACCGCCAAGCCTGCCTGTCGTGGGATCGTAGACGTTGCGCCAATATCCTGAGAGATCCATCATCTCTTTGTGGAGATCGGCATCACCGAGATCTTCTGCCAGTTGCGCCGTACAGAAGCTCGCACAGGCCAGATCAAGCGTATGGGAAAACGGGTGCACGAAACCCTCGTTAATGAACTGCTCACCCGGACCCGATCTAAGGGTCCTGGCCATCAGGTCCTTGGCCCTGTGCCAGTCGATGCCGTCGATGCCCCGGAAATAGGCATCGGCGATTGTGATATGTGCTAAGGCACTGGCCTGCCCTTCAAGCTTTTCAAAGTCAACATCCATTACGTACCCGACCGGGAATTTCCCATAGTGCTCACCGACGGAGATGAGCGAGTTAACTACGTCCCGACCACGTTCGGGGTAGAGGGCGAGCATCAGCGGGAGCTGGGTTTTGTACATATCCCACATAGTTGCAAGGTCAAGGTAAAATGGGCCGTCCTCTTCCCAGTACGGGCTCTCATCCGAGAAGTCCGATGGCTTGATGAGACTGTGGTAAAGGGAGGAATAAAATATCTGATGCTGCTCACTGGTGCCCCCGTTGATCACGATACGATTGAGGTAGCTACTCCAGGTTTCACGCGTTTGCTCGAGAACCTGCTCGAAAGTCCGACCTTCGAGCTCACGCATGTTGGCACGGGCTTTCTCTGTGCTTCGCAGGGAGAAACCGAGCCTCACAAGGATGCTCTGACCATCACGGGTTTCGTTCTCGAAGAGAACCCCAAACGGTCGAAATGTTTCTTTGTCAATATGTTTCTCGATCAACGTGGATTGACCGGACAATTCCTTTCTGTCCGACCATATCCCCCAATTTCGAGATGGGAAATCAGTCTCGATGTAAAAATAGAGGGGGATACCTTCCATAACGACTTTTCCCTGGACTGCCCGGTTTGAGATCACTCTGATGTCGGCCTCAGTGGGGATGGTTCTCATATCAATTTCTTTGATGTCGAGGCCACCGGCGGAGAGGTCGATGGCGATCCGGGAACTGGGGGATTCCGGGAACGTATAACGATGTAGGGCAGCTTTGCGGGTAACAGTAAGCTCTGCTTTTATTCCGGTGCCTTTCAGCTCCGTGGAATAATATCCCGGGGAAGCAGTCTCGTTTGAGAGCTTCCATCGTCGTCCGATCTGGTCCAGACTTCCGATAAGAGGAATTACCCTGACATAGTTGTAGTAACTTGCGATCATCCCGGTTCCGCTATGATGAAAATGAGTAAAACCCGATGCCGTGTATTCCTCGAATCTACGGGCAGGCAGATCGCTGGTGGATACCTTGTAGAGCCCGTATCCGGTCACGTAAGCACCGGAGTAGGCGCAGGCCGACACCATTCCGAACGGGTAGCAGGCACCGGGATGCGTATTGCCTACCTGGGCCTTCAGCCAGGACCAGGTGGAGGCTATCCCACTCGCTTCGGGAAGGTCCGTGGCCCCGTTTCCGAGGAATGGATCAACCCAATCGACTGGCGCTTTCACGCCCTTGCCTGAGTACGTTTTACACTTCATCTGAGAGACTCCATGTTTTTGACTTCATCTCCTTACTCGTACAATGACAGTAGGCTTCTGACAAACCAAATGAACTAAGCACAAGTCTTTTTGGACTTCCCATGGCTTACGATTTATGAACCTCTATTCTTGAAGTCATGTCGATATATCAGTTTTCAGTGACCACGGAGAATTGAAGAGCAGCCTTTATTTTACCAAATGATCTTCAAATTAGCAACGGGAAAGTTTATATTGGATACAAACCATGGAAGGATTATATTTAGACCTCGATTCCCATATCTTTTGGTTGGCGTTTCGAATATGACGACATTCTCACAGGAGGAGGAAATGTACATAGACGGAAAGCTCGTAACTGCCGGTGAGAAGACAAGGCTCCATTCCGAGCCTTTCGGCGTAAGGACCTACATTCCTGAAAAATGCTACGGGGGCTATACTCTATTTTCCCCGGCCTGGGGCGACCAGGAATACCTGATCGATATGAGAGGGCTTCTCGTTCACACATGGAAGGTCACCCACAGCAACGTGGCGGAGATCCTGCCGAATGGGAATCTCTTCACGCACAATTGCGGGGACTGGCTGGAAGAGCTTACTCCCGACAGTAGCACGGTCTGGAGATGGGAAGGGGACGCTTCGCTGACCGCCCCCAATCATCACGATTTCTGGGTGGGTGAAGACATGATAGTGTCACTGGCTGCGAGACACGAACCGGTCATCCCCGGATTCTATGTACCGGGTACGGAACCCGATCACATGCGGACCGATCTGATCCTGAAGATCGATCGGAACAGTAAAGAGGTTGTGTGGGAGTTCTCCTTCGGCGAGCATATTGAGGAGCTCTGCGAGCTGTCCGGCTACCCCGTTCCTATACCTTACATGCGCAAAACGGACAATGGCGGCTTCCGACCTTACGGTCCGTCTGACTGGGCCCATGCCAATACCATCGAGGTTCTGCCACCTACACCACTCGGGGAAAAGGATCCTCGATTCAAAGCAGGAAACATGCTTTTCAGTCTGAGACATATAGATGTCATCGGACTTGTCGATCCCGATAAGAACGAGATCGTCTGGTGTTACGGTGCCGGGGTACTGGACGGCCAGCATCAGCCGACCATGCTGCATAATGGTAATATTCTGGTGTTTGACAATGGTACCTATCGTGGTTATTCTATCGTTCGTGAAATCGAGCCCGTGTCAGGTGAAATCGTATGGCAGTACGAGAATGGCGAGAATTTCTTCTCGCCGTTTCGGTCCGGCAACCAGCGTCTCCCTAATGGCAACACCTTGATCTGTGAATGCGATGCGGGCCACCTGTTTGAAGTAAGCCCGGAGAAAGAAATCGTCTGGGATTTCTGGTCACCGTTTGTTGCACAGGGACCGCACCATCTCGGAAAACGCATCCACAGGGCCACGCGCTACTCACCTAAATATATTGAACCGTTGCTCCGGTCTCGAAAGGATGAAATCGTCGCTGAAGTTGACAGGGACGGACGACGCATCACGACCTATCCGGAGTTGATCAAGTTGTATCAATCTTGACTGCTCAGACAGGCAAATAATGAAGGTTAAGGAAATAGTTATGTAACACTTTGGTTATTGATTATTATAGTGCCCTGCGAAACTTCGGGGCAGGGCAATAAAGATCAAGATTTGAACCGTGCAACGGTCTTTTGTGAGATGCCGAAGCAAATATGCTTACACATATTTCCGTAGAGACGCCCTGGATTAAGATTAAGAATTTATTCGTGCAAGAATTTACAGACGATTGGTTTTATGAGATGCCGAAACAAGTTCGGCATGACAGTTTGCCAGACCCGCTACAGCAGTGTACCAGAAACGCCGCCTCTTAGCGTCATCCTGAACTTGTTTCAGGATCTCTTTAAATGTACAATGTACAAGGTGGCCCGATTATTTTATCAATTTTCATGTGGGGCGTCTCCAAAACAAGAAAAGAGAAAAATACTTCCTGAAAGATGCTTACAAGGGATTGTCCAATCTATTTCTTATATGTCCGGAGGATAAGCCATGCCGAACAGAACTCTTCGCAAGATCTCCCCGGTTCCGCTCAAGCAGGTGCGAATCGAAAGTGGTTTCTGGGGGGAACGATTGGATGTGAACCGTGAGGTCACAATTCCCATCGAATATGGGCAATGCAAAGAGACCGACCGGATCGATGTATGGAAGCTCGACTGGAAACCCGGCGATCCCAACGAACCGCACAAGTTTTGGGATTCGGACGTAGCCAAGTGGATTGAGGCTGCCGCTTACAGTCTGCAGATACACCCGGACCCAGAGCTCGAAAGCGAACTGGACGCGGTCGTCGATCTGATCGAAAAGGCCCAGCAGGACGACGGTTACCTCAACGTCCACTACACCGTCGTCGAACCCGATAAGCGGTGGGCCAATCTCCGGGTGAATCACGAACTGTACTGCGCCGGGCATTTCATGGAGGCCGCGGTTGCACTGTATGAAGCGACCGGAAAGACGAAGCTGTTGGACGTCTTGCGCCACTATGCCGACTATATCGATTCTGTATTCGGTCCCAAGGAAGGGCAGAAACGCGGTTACCCTGGCCATGAAGAGATCGAACTGGCCCTGGTCAAACTGTATCGGGTGACAGGCGAAAGCCGATACCTGAACCTGGCCAAATTCTTCATAGATGAGCGAGGGCAAAGGCCACACTACTTTGACATCGAGGCCAAAGCCCGAGGTGAAGATCCGGGACCGTGGTATCCCGGCAAGTACGATGAATTGCAGGCACATTTACCGGTGCGCGAACAGACAACCGCGGACGGACATGCCGTCCGGGCAGGCTACCTTTACTCCGGAATGGCTGATGTTGCCATGGAAACGGGTGACAGGGAACTGCTGGCAGTGTGCGGAAAGATATGGAAGAACATCACCGAACGCCGCATGTACGTTCACGGCGGGATCGGTTCCACACGCTTTAACGAGCGTTTCACCTTCGACTACGATCTGCCGAACGAAGAGGCCTATGCCGAGACATGTGCCGCCATAGCGCTTGTCTTCTTCGCACATCGGATGTTACAGGCAGACGCGGATTCCCGGTACGCCGATGTGATGGAACGCGCCCTGTACAACGGCGTTATTAGCGGCGTGTCTCTGGACGGCAAACGGTTTTTCTACGACAACTATCTTGCCTCCTACCCTGGATCTCATCGCTTTACCGGCCAGAAGCCTCCCACCCGTCAGGAATGGTTCGGCTGTGCCTGTTGTCCGCCCAACCTGGCACGCCTCTTGGCTTCTCTGGGTCAGTATGTTTACTCTCAAGGCAGGAGTGAAATATACGTTCACCTTTATGTCAGCGGACGCGCTCAGCTTCAGATAGCTGGTCAGCCTATCGTCCTGGAACAGAAGACGGAATACCCGTGGAAAGAGAAGGTAAGCATTGTCCTGAGAACCGAGAATCCTGTAAACTTCACGCTTTCGCTGCGGATCCCGGGCTGGTGCATGGAACCATCGCTCAGTATCAATGGCGAGGCAGTCAGTGTCGAGGAAAGTCTCAGAAAAGGATACGTCAGACTGAGGCGCCGATGGGAAAACGGTGATGAAGTGGAACTCCGCCTTCCTATGCCGCCTGCACGGATCGAGGCACATCCCTCGGTGAGACATGACTGCGGGCGCATCGCTTTGCAGCGTGGACCGATCGTATATTGCCTTGAAGAAGTCGATAATGGAAAAGATCTCAATGATATCGTCCTGCCCCGGGAGGCGAAACTGAAGGTGATGACGGATGGGAATATTTTCGAGGGAACACCCGTAATCACCGCTGAAGCGGAGCGCCGCGACAGGAGAGATTGGAAAGGCATACTCTACCGTCCTGCCGGGTCGGGAAAACAGGTGATTACCATAAAGGCAATCCCATACTTCATGTGGGCCAACCGTGGAGAGGGTGAGATGCTGGTCTGGATCAGGGAAGCCGAATAAGCCGTGCTGCCGATTCATTATGTATAGAGATCAGTATTCTGTGATACCCGGAGAAATCCACTTCCAGTATTTATCGATTTCAATATTTCACTTGCTTTCGTCTGAGATATTGTATTGATTTCATAGTGACAGAAGAAAATCTATCTTTTCGCAATTCTCTGGACGATCATGGAGAGACCATTTTGTAGATCGGTCAAAAATACGCTCCATCTGACCGGCAATTCACTGACGTTCATTGCCATCAGGTGAGCTTCGTTGATCCACAAAGACCATGATGCATCGATGACACGTCTCTATCCGGTGCATTTCAGGCAGATTCAGTTAAACTCTGAAAGGAGGGGTTAATGCAGGGAAAACAGGCTGGAAAAGCGGGATTAGGAAATATGACCATCAGAAAGTCCCGTGCGGTGAGCAGGGGCTACTGCGTCCGTGAATTCGATCGCAACAAGGCACGGGCAGCGGCAACACAGGATGGGGCCCTCATGGCCGAGGAGCAAAGAAAATACGACATCCATTTCACCGGTGTTGCTTACGACAGTAGATACCCGGTCGTGTGGTGCGGATTCACAAGCTTCCTCGGGGATCTGTTGTGGACTTTCGATCCCAAGACCAAGAAGTTTGAGTCAAAGGGGTTCATCGCCCTGCGGGAAGAGGAAGAGGTTAAGATCCATCGCGGTCTGCAGGTTGGGCCGGATGGAAATCTGTATTTTGGTACGGCTTCGCTCGTCGATATAAGGCAGCGCGACGCTGCTCCGGGAGGACGTCTGTTCCGATACGATCCCCGGAAAGAAGAATACGAATTCCTGGGCCGTCCCATTGCCCACGATTACATCCAGAATATCGACGTGGATCACGAGCGGGGCATCATCTACGGGGCAACCTATCCATGCGGTCACTTCTTCGCGTGGGACATGGAAAAGCGGAAGCTTCTCATGCAGGCGTACATCGCTCACTGGCCACATCAGGTTTGTGTTGACGACCAGGGAAATTGCTGGACCACATACAGTCTGATCCCTGGAGGCAGTAAAATCAACCTCATCAAGTACAGTCCGAAAACCGGGAAGCTGACTTGGACTGATGTACCCCTGCCTGGGGATGATGAGCGAAATGATACGACCATCGACAGCTTCGTGAACGGTGGTGATGGTTTCCTCTACGTCGGTGCGATGTCGGGCGCCCTCATGCGCATCGACCCGCGAAAGACCCGCGTTGACACAATCATCAAGCCTGCAGCAAGCGTTGGTTTCGGCGCTCTCAGCCCACCCGCACGGGGAAAGATCTACGGCATCGCAGGTAAGTACAGCACAAGTGAAGTGTTCTCCTACGACCTCGCGACCGGCGACATCGTTTTGTATGGACCTGCCCACGATGCCGAGCGCGATACGACTATCTGCCGGCCGCACGAACTGGTCCTCGGACCTAACCGCTGCCTCTACTGCCCGGAGACAGACAATTTCGAACGCCAGTGTTACTTCTTTGAAATCCAACTGAAATAGGCCCTAGAGGCAATTGGGGCATCCTTGCCAAATCCGTGCGGCTATGGGAAGTGAGCACGTATAACCCGAAGGCTATGCCGGAAACACCAGCAGAGTCCAACAAAGCCAAGCAGGCACACCATTGAGCGTTGCCTGCTTGGCTTTAGCCCGATGGCAGTCACAACCGGTTTTAGTCGGCGTTCCTCACCGCCAAGCTTATCACCGGGCAGAAACTTCGCTACACTCCATCCTCACCAGTGAGCATGGTTGTCCGTCAGACAGATAGATCTTACATTTTCACACAATAACCGAAAGGTCTTTTGTTGCCGATCTTGGTTTTATGGCGTCAAACTGTGGGAGGCTAAAGCTCTATGTCACTTGAACCAGGGTCACGAGCGGCAAGACCAAATATACTCTTCATTCTGGCGGATGATCTCGGATGGGCAGACGTGAGTTATCACGGCTCCCCCATAAGAACCCCTGTCATCGATCGACTGGTGTCGGAAGGCATCGAGATGGACCGACATTATGTCTGTCCCATGTGCACTCCCACTCGGGTATCACTGCTCACAGGAAGACACCCGGGCCGCTTCGGTGCCCATGCGACGGTCCCCTCTAACACCCCGGTCCTGCCGGACGGCTATGAGACATTGGCGACGATTCTGCGGAACGATGGATATGACACCGGACTTTTTGGCAAGTGGCACCTGGGATCATCCCCACAGTTCGGCCCAAATCATTACGGTTTCAACACGGCCTACGGCAGTCTGGCGGGAGGCGTCGATCCATACAATCATCGGTACAAGCGGGGCGAATTCTCGGTTACCTGGCACCGAAACGGTGAGCTGATTGAGGAGGCGGGGCACGTTACCGACCTGATAGCTAAGGAGGCCATCGGGTGGATAGAAAGCTGCAAAAGGCCCTGGTTCTGCTATGTACCGTTTACGGCCGTACACGTACCGGTGAAGGCACCGCAGGCCTGGCTGAACAAGTATGAATTCGAGACCTATGACGATGATCCCCTGAAAGACCGATCCTTCAAGAAGTATGCGGCCTACGCCAGCCACATGGATTACGCCGTAGGCCAGCTTGTCGAAGCCCTTGAGCGCACGTGCCAGCGCGAGAATACCATCGTTGTCTTTGCTTCTGACAACGGAGCCATCAACAGGTGTCCGCTGCACGAAACCGACAGATACCCCGGATGGCAGGAGGAGTCTCCCCTGCTGGGGAGCAATCTGCCGCTTCGAGGCTTCAAGGCGCAGCTCTACGAGGGTGGTATCCGCACCCCGACGGTTATCAGTTGGCGGGGCGTACTCGAACCTCGCAAAATGGAGCATCCCGTGCACATAGTGGATTGGATGCCGACATTCTTGAAGCTGGCGGGCTGCCCACCACAAGAAAATCCCCAGTGGGACGGTCAGGACATCTGGCCGTTAATCACCGGCGAGAAAGGTCAAACCGAAGAACGGTGCTTCTACTGGAATTTCAGGGGCGGCGCAGAGCTTGGCGTCCGGTATGGGGACTGGAAGCTAATCTGCCGTCAACGGGGTGACGAACGCGAGATAGAGCTATATAACATCTCGGAAGATCCTCTGGAAAAAAGGGAACTGGCATCCTCACATCCGAAAATAGTCGACCAACTCCTCGAATTGATATATGAACAGCGCAAGTTTGACGACAGCTCAAAGCGAGATGATGTCGATTCCCCCCTCGTCTCGTAGATAGGGCCTGGCGGCTCATCTGCACCGATGATACATTAGGTTAGACTCAGAATTGCTGCGGATTCAGGATCTGGAAGAAATCGGCAGTGGACGTGGACGATTTTTGGCTGAAAATGAGACCAATCGATATGGGCACTCAGCGATCAGCTTTCGTTTTTTTCGCTGAATGCCGATAACTGAATACTGAAAGCCCAATAGATGAAATTAATCGCAGCCACTTTTTATGGACAGAAGAAAGGCTGACATGAGGGTTTGTGGAGATTGGGCAGTTCCGAGGTCGTTTAGGGTGCGTGTTACGGTCGATGCGGCAACAGTCACAGCGCCGTTTACACCGTTCTCCGTGGAGATCGACTTTGCGGATATCCTGGCTAAGCTCGGCGCGACGGGACGCTTCGCAAGGCATTCGGTGTTGGTTACCCGAATTGAGGGCAAGCGATGTGAAACCCCGGTTGTGCATGCAGTGTCGGAGGACTTTATCTGGGACGATAGAGGTGATGTCTCGTGGGTGATTGAAGGTTCCAATCAGCTCGAATACTACGTCTATTTCGATATCGAAGAGAACGGCGTTTTCGAGCCACCGCAACGCATCGCTCTGGTCGGAAATGGGGATGTTCTACGTTACAACAGCGGGGTAGCCGAGCCACTGGATGTGGGAATACCAGTCCAGCTACCAGTGTTTGTCGATTGGGACGGCGATGGAGTCCTGGATCTTATACAGGGCACCACTTATGCGAATACACTGGGTTACCCGTACCAGGGAACATGGTTTTTTCGGAACATCGGCAGCAACAAAGAGCCATTGTACGACGATTTTATAAGATTGAGGGTGGACGGCGATTATATCGATGCTCAGGTCTTCGACGCCGTGGACTGGAATGGGGATGGCTTAATGGACCTGGCGGCCAAGCCCTATGGTAGAAACGAGATCCATCTTTATTTGAACACGGGTCAGAGGGATCGCAATGGCTTACCCGTGTTGACCAGGGGCGAAGCAATCGATTTGGCCAAGATCATCGGACCCGGAGGACAATGCGGAGCGGGTAGCATACAGTTGTTTGATCTCTACGGTGACGGTCGAATGCATCTTGTGGCCATTATCCGGGAGCTTCAGGACAGATCTAAATATGGTCACATCTTTGGTCCTTACTACGACAACTACGTTTTGATTTTTGAGAATGACCAGCAACCGGGTAAACCACCGAAGTTCAAAAACCCATATAGACTCACCCTGGAAGATGGCTCACCGTTGACGCTTAAAGGCGCCTCCGGAGGTTCCATCGGTGACTGGAACGGTGATGGCGTGTGGGATGTAATCCTTGCCGAATCAGTGGGCTCCGAACAGTACTTGCGTCTGTTTCAGAACAAGGGAACTAATTCCGAGCCGAAGTTGGCGGATGCTGGGCTCCTGGCGAATGGGAAATACCTCGCCGTCGGCGGCCGATATTATCGCAACGCTGCGTTCAGTGGCTTTATCATTCGCGAAAAAAGCCGGATGTTCCGCTATCTCGAGGATGCAGGCGAAAAGCCCGGCTGGCCCGTACTGCACGACCGAGGTTATCTCTCACAGCGAAACGGTCGCGTATCGGTCGGAACGTATTCCTGGCCATATGTCTGTGACTGGGATGGCGATGGCGGACGTGATATCGTTGCCGGCAGCGCCACCGGCAGTCCGTTCCTTATGGAAGAAGTTGGCAGGTCGAATCCGCCTGTCTATCGCCCCCGCCGGGTACTGGAATCCGCAGGGAATCCTATCTCGCATACATGGGGCAACACACTGGGACAAACCGGCGGCGAACGGACCGAGGGCTATTGGGAGCCGGCTATTGTCGATTGGGACAGGGACGGCCTGGATGATCTGATAGCTCCGGTCGGTATCGCCTTTGGCAAGTTCATTGACGGAAGGCCAGTGCCCGATGGCAGGCTGTTCTTCTACAAGAATATCGGAAATCGGAATCAACCACGATATACGGAGCCACAAGAAATCCTGCTTGAGAACGGTTCGCCGCCGATGGCCACACACGTTGCCTTTCCGATAGACTGGGATAGCGATGGGCGTTACGAACTGGTAGCTTTCGACTTTGAGGGAAGGCTATGCCTGTACAGCCTGAAGGGCGATCCGCGCAGTAACCCGCTGACGCTGTTGCCAGGCGTGCCGCTGAAGATGGCGGACGGCGGCGATTTTGATTATGACACGGTATACAAGTTTGTGGGACGCCAGTGGGGCGTTCAGCAGGCTGTATGTGATTGGGAAGAAAGGGGTACCTGGGATATTATTATCGGCACCCGTGAGATGCTCATTCTGTTTCGGAATCTGGGTTCCAATGATGAGCCAGCGTATGCACCGGGTGAGCGTTTGAAGCTTTGGGGCCAGCCTATCAAGCATTCGATCCACAGCTTACGCCCCTGTCCCGTTGACTGGGATGGTACAGGCAGAATGGATCTGTTGGTCGGCTCCGAATCCGGATGGTTTCATCTGTTCCGTCGGCCAGCGCTCGATGGTATGCGTCCCCGTGCGAAAAAATGGCAAAATCAGGCAAAGCCCTGAATTGACAACCTGCAGGGTGAGTACCGCCGTATTACGACCTCGCAAGGGTCGGACGGCCGGTACTTGCCATTCGGCTTAAAAAGGGAGGAGCACTAAACATGGCGAAACCGCCCAAAGTTCTGTTGCTGGGTGATTCCATCCGCATGAATTATCAGCCGCTCGTAACGGAGTTGTTGAAAGACAGTGCACAGGTCGTAGGACCGGCAGACAACTGCCAGTTCAGCCTTTACACTCTGTCCTCGTTGAACAGGTGGGTCGGCCAACTGGGAGAACCGGAAATCGTTCATTGGAACAACGGGCTTCACGATATCGGGCATAATCCAGACCGACATCCCGTCCAGGTTCCTCTCGACATGTACCTGGACAATCTGGAGTCTATCCTCAAACAGCTACGTGCTATGACACCGTATGTTATATGGGCAACCTCCACCCCACAACATCCGGACCGACCTTTCCGCGCCGACCAATGGTCCTGGCGAAATGAGGAAATCGAGCGGTATAACGCAGCCGCCGTAGAGATCATGCGAAAACATGATGTCCCGGTCAACGATTTACACGCACTGGTATGGGACAACGTAGATATATATCTTTGCGAAGACCAAATTCATCTCAGTGAAGCTGGCAAACAGTTATGCGCAGAAGCCGTGGTTCAGGCGATCAATCCATATCTGTCAGAAATTGTCGGGGGAGCCGAATAGGAAACAGACAAAATACGGGAATGCATGGCCGATACCCGTATATCGGGCTTTGCAGATTCGTTACCGGATGGACTTTTCGAGTTAAGTTTGTGGATGGACAGAGAAGGAGCTGAAGAGACTATGTCAGGTGAAAGCACAAGTATTTCATACAGTCGCAACATTCCTCTATGCAAAGAAGTGGATATCCTTGTTGCCGGAGGTGGCCCTGCAGGAGCCACAGCGGCGTTGGCTGCCGTACGTCAAGGCTGTTCCGTGCATCTGGTTGAGGCACATTCCTGTCTCGGGGGAATGGGAACAGCCGGTATGGTTCCCGTGTTTATGCAGTTTACAGACGGAGTCAATTTTCTTGCCGACGGCATCGGCAGGGAAATCCTTGAAGGATTGCGGGAACGCGGTGGCACCTTCCCTCCCGACGGGGTGGGCATCCGAGCTGAGGTATTGAAGCGAACGTACGATGACCTGCTGACGGATTCAGGCGTTACCTTTACGTTTCACACCCGTGTGGTGGACGTAACTGTTGTGAACGGCCAGATGAAGGAGGTGATCTGTGCCAGTAAAGGTGGTTTATCTGCCGTTAGAGCAAAGGTGTTCGTAGATGGTACCGGTGACGGCGATCTCGCAACGTACGCCGGCGCATCTTATGAGAAGGGGGATGCGAACGGCAACATGATGCCCGGCACGCTTTGCAGTCTGTGGGCAGATATAGACTGGAAGGCTGTTGAGAAAAGTGGTCTGGGCGGAGGCAACAGCCGTATCGAAGATGCCTTCAAAGATGGCGTCTTCACTCTGGAGGACAGACACTTGCCGGGCATGTGGCGTATCGGCGAAAACACTGGCGGCGGGAACATCGGACATACCTTTGATCTGGACGGAACGGACGAAGAATCCCTCACGAAGGCATACATATGGGGGCGGAAGTCTCTCGTAGAATACGAACGCTACTACAAGGAGTACCTGAAGGGATTCGAAAAGATGGAACTGGTAGCCACAGGGTCACTGCTGGGCGTTCGGGAAACCAGACGCATTATCGGCGATTACATACTGAATATCGAGGATTTCAAGAGCCTCACAGTCTTCGAAGATGAAATTGGCCGATATTCCTATCCCATCGACATCCATATTGCCAGGCCGGACAGAGAAAGCTATGATAGATTTCGCAAAGAATTCGCCTCCCTGCGCCTTGGCAGGGGAGAGAGCTACGGTATCCCGTACCGTATACTTACCCCCGATGGCCTCGACAACGTACTTGTGGCCGGTCGGTGTGTCAGTACCGATCGAAGCATGCAGGCGTCCATCCGAGTAATGCCCGGCTGCTATATTACCGGTCAGGCAGCGGGCGCAGCCGCGGCGCTCATGGTTGAGAGCAACACGGATTCCCGTGGAATCGACATCAGAACGCTGCAGAAACGTTTGAAGGCAATGGGAGCATTTCTCCCGAATTTCCGAGAATAGTAGGCGAACCAGGCAACACACGTGAGCTTCTCGCCAAGCGGACACACAGCACCCGGCTGGAATCATCTGGGAAGGAGACATCATGAACGCTGTCACCATCGTTCTCGACACATTTCGGGCAGACATAATTGGCCCGGGGAAGAAGCTCAGTTTCGTGGAAACACCTAATCTGGATGCACTCGCAGCGGAAAGTGTGGTGTTTGAAAATGCCTTCGGTGAAGGTCAGCCGACTCTCCAGGTCCGAAGAGCCTTCTTTACCGGGTGTCGATCCTTTCCATTTGTCTACAACTTCGATCGTCGAGGTCACTGGCACCATGCACCTGGATGGCACAAGATACCACCTCACCAGGACACAATTGCGGAGATACTAACCGCGCACGGCTACTATACCGGACTCGTTTCGGACGTATATCATATGTTCAAGCCGACAATGAACTACTGGAGAGGTTTTGCCTCTTACGAATTCATCCGGGGTCAGGAATCCGACAACTGGAAGGGCGGAACCCCGGAAATGGTGGCGGAACAGATGAGGCGGCACACGCGGAATCCGGAAGATCCCGCGGCCAACTCCACCCTGTATCAGTATCTGCTAAATCAGCGATTTCGGAAAGGTGAAGAGGACTATCAGTGTGCACGTGTGTTCCGCACTGCCGTTGACTGGCTTGAGGATAATGCGGCCAATAAACCTTTCTTTCTCTGGATCGAAGCCTTTGACCCTCACGAGCCGTGGGATCCTCCATCCAGCTATGCTGATCGGTACTGTCCCGGCTACCACGGACTGGATTTCATTATGCCTGGTGCGGCGGGACAGAATCCCGCCGCGGATGAGATCGAACGAACCAGGGCACTTTACTACGGTGAAGTGACATTCGTGGACAGGTGGGTTGGGCACTTCTTAGATGCTGTTGAGGGATTGAAACTCAAAGATGATACGCTGATCACCGTTCTTTCCGATCATGGCACCCAGGTGTGGGATCATGGCAGGTTCGGCAAGGGGGGTGGGAATATGAGGGCCTATAATACCGGGATCGTCTGGCAGATGCGGCTTCCCGGTGACGCCAAACCTGAGAAAATCGGGGCTAATGTTCAAAGTCACGATGTCATGTCAACAATACTCGATGTCCTTGGAGTTCCGTACTCGCGAGCTGAAGGATCGAGTGTGATGCCCCTGGTTCGTGGCGAGAGAAATACACATCGTGACCCTGTCGTCATCGGTTGGGCAGAGTTTGCGTCCGGCAACGCGAAAGCACATGTGTCCGTCAGGACGCGAAAATGGAACTATGTTACATCAACACACAGCCAGGAAGATGAGGCGCTGTTCGACCTGGAAACTGACCCCGGTGAGGATCAGAACGTATGCAGCGAGCACGCAGATATCGCCTCAGAGTTGCGACATCACATAGAAGCAGTTGTCGGTCAACCCCTTCCGGCAAAACTGAACGAGGTCTGCGACCCTGAACACACCCCGATGGCCCGTTACCTTCAGACCCGCGTTCGGTGACAGGCCGGAGTGAACGGTCAACGTTATAAGGTGGTAATTCATGCCTGAAAACATCAGGATTAGACCCGGGAAGATGGGAGATGCAGACATCATAACCGAGTTCAATCTGGCGATGGCATTGGAGACTGAAAACAAGAGGCTCTCAGAAGATATACTCTCTAAGGGAGTTGAGAATTTGCTGGCGAATCCTGAGCTTGGATTCTATATAGTTGCCGAATGCAAAGGTGAAATCGTCGGTTCCCTGATGATAACCAAGGAGTGGAGTGATTGGCGGAACGGCATTTTCTGGTGGATCCAGAGTGTCTATGTCCGCTCTGACTATCGGCGAAAAGGTGTATACCGCAGTCTTTATAGCTACGTCAAGCTGTTGTCAGAGAAAGAAGAAAATGTGTGCGGCTTCAGGCTATACGTAGAAAAGGATAACCAAATTGCCCAGAAAGCATACAGAGCCCTTGGAATGTCAGAGGCCCATTACAAGATATATGAAGAACTGAAAGCAAACTAAGAGAGATTGCCTCTGTCGCCTGCTCTTGTTCTGTAACTTCTGTTTTCAAGGAGGAGACCATGAAGATCAACAAACTACGCTGTGAATATCTGAAGGATCCCCTGGGTATTGATACCACCAAGCCAAGGCTGAGCTGGGTCCTTGAATCAGATCAGCGCGGACAGAAGCAGAAGGCCTACCGGGTCCTGGTAGCAAGCAGCGAGAAGAATCTTAGTGATGATATAGGAGATCTCTGGGATTCGGGCAGGGTCGAATCCGACGAGACTGCCCATATACTTTACGCCGGTAAGTCGCTAAAGTCGCGTATGTACTGCTACTGGAAGGTATGTGTGTGGGACAGAAACGGCCAGACGTCGAGCTGGAGCCAGCCCGCTATATGGTCGATGGGACTTCTGAAGGAGGCTGATTGGAAGGCTCAATGGATTGGATTTGACGAGCCGAGGAAGGGCCTGAGCGGAGATCCGTTGCTCCCCCCTGTACGATACCTTCGCAAAGATTTCGAGTCGGGTAAGCCCGTCCGCCGGGCCACCCTGTACGTCACAGCCCTGGGACTGTATGAGGTGCACATCAACGGCCACCGGATCGGTGAGGACTATCTGGCGCCCTGCTGGACCGACTACAATAAGCGCGTTTACTACAACACTTACGACGTCACCGATACCGTAAACCAGGGAGTTAATGCGATAGGGGCGATGCTCGGGGATGGCTGGTACTCCGGTCATATAGGTTATGGGCATAAGCGCGACCATTATGGCAGCAAAACACGGCTTCGGGCGCAGCTCGTGCTTGACTATGAGGACGGTACGAGTGAAGTAGTGGCAACCGACCGAAGATGGAAGGCATCGACAGGTCCCCTGCTGGAAGCGGATTTCCTGATGGGTGTAACATACGATGCCCGAAAGGAGATGCCCGGTTGGGATGAACCGGGATTTGACTCCACCGGATGGAAGCGAGTCAATGTAACATCGAATATCACCGCAGTCGTAGAAGCCTATCCGGGTGTGACGATCAAGAAGTTCCGCGAGTTGAAGCCCGTCAAGATAACCGAGCCAAAACCCGGAGTATTTGTCTTCGATATGGGAAGCAATTTCGCCGGTTTTGCCAGGCTTAATGTCATGGCTCCGAGGGGAAAGAAGATAAAACTCCGATTTGCGGAACGGCTCAATCCCAATGGTACAGTTTACACCAAGAACCTGCGCAGCGCACGCACAACCGACATCTACATATGTCGTGGCGGAGGCCAGGAGGTCTGGGAACCGCGTTTTACCTACCACGGATTTCAGTACGTCGAGCTTACCGGGTATGTGGGTAAGCCGGACAAGAACACCATTACCGGTATAGAGATTACCTCTGCCGCTCCTACCGCGGGGACTTTCGAATGCTCCAGCAGTATGCTTAACAAACTCCACCGCAATATCATTCAGACACAGCGGGCAAATTTCATGGACATCCCCACCGACTGCCCCCAGCGGGATGAGCGGCTGGGCTGGACCGGTGACGCTCAGATCTATATTCCCACGGCCTGCTGGAACAGTGATGTGCATACATTCTTCAATAAGTGGTTAGTGGACCTGACCGATGCCCAGCGGGAAGACGGGCAGTTCCCATGCGTCGCACCGATGAAGGTCTCGGGATCGGACGGCGGGGCCGCCTGGGCCGATGCAGGTGTAATCTGTCCGTGGACCATCTATAGAGTCTACGGCGATACCCAGATCCTTGAAAAATACTACGACAGGATGAAGCGGTTCATTGCCTTCTGCAAGAAACGTTCGCCCGGCCTGTTGCCGCCGGAAGAGTTCCACTGTTACGGCGATTGGCTCAGCATTCGCGCTGACACTCCAAAGGATGTCATCACTGAAGCATACTTCGCCTACAGCACGGGACTGTTGGCCCGAATCGCCGAAGCTTTGGGCAAGAAGGGAGACACAGCCAAGTACAATAAGCTCTTTGAGGACATCAAGGCAGCATTCAACACAGCTTATGTCGCCGACGATGGCCGCATCAAGGGCAACACCCAGGCTGTTTACGTACTGGCACTGGCCTTCGATCTGGTCGATGGCGAGAAACGTGATCGGGCCGTCCAGTACCTGGTTGACGACATCAAAAGCCGCAACTGGCATCTCTCGACGGGATTTGTGGGCACCAAAGATTTGATGCTCGTGCTGACAAAGATCGGCCGTACCGATGTCGCGTACCGGCTGCTGCATAACGACACGTTCCCATCATGGGGTTTTTCGATCAAGCACGGAGCGACAAGCATCTGGGAGCGATGGGATGGCTGGACACCCGATAAAGGCTTCCAGGACCCCGGCATGAACTCCTTCTCGCACTATTCCCTGGGGGCTGTGGGACAGTGGATGTTTGAAAACATAGGTGGGATCAATACCGATGGTCCCGGCTTCAAACGGATCCTGATTCACCCGCGCCCGGGTGGCAAAATCACATGGGCGAAGGTAAGTTACGATTCCATTCGCGGTCTGATTGTCTCGGATTGGAAGGTCAGGGACAGCCGTTTTGAGCTCAGCATCTCCATTCCGGCCAATACCACTGCCACGGTTTACTTGCCTGCGAAAGATCCCAAGAACGTTACGGAAAATGGCAAGCCTGTGTCCAAAGCGAAGGGAGTAAAATTCCTGCGATTAGAGGAAGGCTGTGCCGTATTCGAGGTTGAATCGGGAAATTATAGCTTTGTAGGCTCTGAGAGTAAAGATTAAAAAACAACCCGGCAACGGTGAGGCCAAAGATGACTCCATCATCGGAAGACTATACTCGATAATTTTCTACTAACTTTGATACCAATCTTATCCTTTCGATATCAGATGGGGGAGGGAATTCATCGGAGACACCCAGGATCAAATTCGGAGAAAAGATCTCTAAAACCTTAGTAGCAAACTTTTCAAGGTCTTCGTTAGAATATTGAGGCAGAAATAAGATAGCGGGGATTCCATCCAATAGTATAGTGTCTCCGATGGCTTCTTTCAATTCCTCAAGAGTGAAATCTCCCTGAGGTAGAGGTGTGGCACCCTCGATTCCGTCAAATCCCGCTTCGTTTATAATCGGTAATAAGGGCTTCAGGGAACCGTTCATATGTATATGGCAGAACTTGCCTCTCGCATGAATCTGGTTTACCCTTTTTTCATAATAGGGAGCCAGATACTTTTCAAAGAGGATGGGAGAATCGAGGTTCACATCGATATTTTCCCCAAAATTCAGTATTTTTAAAGGGGAATCTAAAATCACTTCATACATTCTGTCATCCCATTCTTCAATCGCTTTCATAAATTCTCCGATTTCCCCCGGATAATCGTTCAATGCATAGATAGTATTCTCAAGGCCCATATATTCCACTATCAACCTCTGGAAAGGAGAATATGGATAATAAGTCTGAGTAATTCCTCGAGATCCAAACCTTCTTTCAGCCTCTTCGAAAGCCCCTCTGTCAAAACTGAAATCCGTATGATCCAGAACGAAAGTCATGATTTCTATATCTTCAGGTGTCTTTACCGGATGTTCAATGTGGTATTCCCCAGGCCCCTTCACCTCACGCAATGAGCCTTTGGGAGTTTCGTAAATTCTTACGATATTCTCACCCTCCTCAAACATATGACACTCAACTTTATTATCTGTTGACATCTCAAACACGGAAATACCTAAAACCTCGTGCGGATACCTTGGGGAAGCGTTCAGGTCGTCATAGATCTCCAGCATAGATTTGCCTTTATATCTGTGCGGTATGTCTCCCGTCTTGGACCTTGCATTGTACCAGCTATAGATTCTGGGCTGCCAAACTATTCTACCCACTTCGCGTTTCTCAAATGTCCTCAGTATTCTCTCACGAAAAGTCAGTTCTTCCACTTCACCACCCCTGTGAATATTGTGAGATAATTCTAATGAAGATTAAGAATTTGATAGCAAGTATTATTTGTGAGCTTCACACCTTAAGGGTTCATTCAATCGATTAAATGTTTTGACCAATAGAAGATTTTCGACACCAGTTACAGACCATCTGCCACCGACATCAGCTCTTCGATTGATTTCTCTCATTTCTCTTTCCACAGGAGATGTAGCATGATAATCGAAGCAGTTTTCCTTTGATATAGAGATTTGACTTTCTGCATGTTTGAGATGGGTGCAACTTCTGGTAAAGTTGTTTTGGTCGGTTCATCCGACATTTTTGCGAGAATTTTGTGCGAGGGGTATCTGGGAGGTCTTGTTATTCTCTACAGCTGCAAGCCAAACCCCTTGGTTTCCAATAGAAAAGTTCTATACGTAGGATCTCTGTGACTCGATTACCCTATGAAACCAGAACCCGTTTTCCGTAAGAATCTCGGAAGCCCCACTATTGTTCCCGACTTTGACAGTTAGCGACAATTTTCCGGATCACGATCCTTTATTCATGCGGGTTTGCGGGATCGATTTCCCGCGATTTTTAGAATTTGTCAAATTTGTGTTTTTTGAACCTTGTAAGCCATTGCTATCATTAGCTTTTTTGAATTACATAACTGTCGAACTTGGGTTATTTAGTGCCTCTCTGATTCTGTGTGCATCTTCAATGATTTCTTTCTTGATATTTTGTAAAGCCATCGAAAACGCTTCCATATTAGTGACTCTCGTTAAAGTTATCCAAGGCGCAACGTTACCTGCACCACTCGGACTATACCCCCAATACATTGCCGAATAGGCGGATCCGTTTCCTTTAGAAGTATAATGACCGACTGAAGTGTATGTTGCTATTGGTGTCTTTGTAGTATCCAGTATGTCAATCTGTAATTCAATTTCTGCTGTTTGATAACCAATAGGAAAACCTAGAAAATTTATTGTAAAAAGCGTAAGAAATGATGCATAGAAATATGTATTGATATAAGATGAGTTAACTCGATTGACACGCCAACGCAAATATCCTTTTGCATCGCCTTCTAGTTTAAAGAGACTATTTTGAAGTTCTTGTTCCAACAATTTCTGTGCATCATTTCCTAATCTATCAAAAGTTAAATCATCTACTTCAAATGCTTCGGGTAATTCTAGTGGAGATATAGAATAATGTCGTGTAGAATGATCTTCATACGAATACCATACCATATCAGAGTTCACCTTAAGATTATCCAAGGAATTCTTATATGAATCTTTTAGTTTATAATTCTTACTTGCAAAAAAATTCGATATGTATCCTGATGTAGCAATATGGGTATTAAGTGAGAATACACCAATACTAGCTTTGTCTTCCGAGGAGTCATAAACTAATACATTTCCCAAAACTCTTACTGGCTTTCTGTTCCATGCAAGATTTACAGCTGATCCCAAATTAATGAAATTCTCATAATCCGGTTCAATAATCAGTTTTGGTAATACTTTCATTTCGTCAGAATGACTAAAGAACTTTTCTACTTTGTAAGAGACACAGCTTGAAAGAGCAAAGCTTAATGATATAATCGTAAAGAATAATAATCTCATACTCTCCTCCAATCATAATAGTTGTACTCTATTGAACTTCGCGTCTTCATAGGAACAGCACCTCACGACTGATCTTTCCCCGAAGATGTGGGTGGGAGTTTAGGCTACATTAGCCATCTCAAAGAGCACAGAGCTTACGTAGCCCAAGTGAGAATGTCTGCGAACCTGATTGTAAGAGATGATATAGTCAGCTACAGCCTCCACAGCATCCTTACGAGAGGCACAGGTATTCAGATTGACCTCCTCTTTTTTGAGAGTATGAAAGAAAGACTCCATCACTGCGTTATCGAAACAACTTCCCTTTCCACTCATGCTTCGCACAAAGCCTCGTCTTGCCAGCTCCTGCTGAAAAGGTTGATTTGTATATTGACTGCCACGATCACTTATGGAAGATCACTCCCGGTTCTGATTGCCGGCCCCCGCAAGCCATCTGAAAGGGCCGGTCTTACTGCTTCTACTTCAGACTCACGATCATAGTCACGACGAATTACCTTGTTCTGTTCCATTTGGACACCACCTCGCTTATACTTAATATACAGTGCCCTTCCCTCGGTGTCCACTATTTCGAGCGAAGTCCATCTTACATCAAAAAAAATGGTGTTATAAGTTCAGAAAGTGATTTTGCACCGGAATTTCACTGGCCAGTACTCATAAGGAAAACGGTCACCACTGGTGCTATAGAGACCATACATCTTTTCTCTAAAATTCTTGTCCTGGGTCTTGAATTTGATTTTTGGCTCCTCCCTTAAGGGCAAAAGCTCAGTATCAATGCCAAATTCGAGGTACCTGAAGAGCCTTAAATAGACTCCTACTGGAAAAATCTTTACGTCGAGACTTCTCTCAACCTCGATATACCGCACCAAATAATCTGTATAGTTATCGACATAGTAAATGCCTTCATCCTTTTCAATACTACCTGTGAATAGATAGAAAGAAACAATACCCATGTAAAACGAGAACCATTTTGTTCTATAGTTTACATACAGCGGATTGATATCTATAACTTGAGCTCTAAGCTTCCCCGCTTGTATTCGATCAAATGAGTCAACAAAAGAGTTAAAGGTTTCGTATCTAATTTCACACCAAAAAGCACTTTCGTTACCAAGGTCAGCGTAACTGAAAGCGAATCCATACATGTTGCGATAATGCTGCTCAATAATGAAATAAGCAACCTCACCATAATCCGGGTCAGTATCGCCGTACGGTGACCACATATTAGCTCTTCCAAAGCTGAATGAAAATCTTGGAGCCTTTGTCTCTGCTTGGGCAAACGCTAAAGACGAATTAAGGATAAGAAGGGGTATCACTATGTAACTAATTCTTGGGTATCTCTTTTCCATAATGCGTATCCTATCTGTTATTATCTACCTCACAATATACATTTTACCTGAATTCTCGCGGGGACCCTAGGGAAGAATCCATACAAAGATGTCGCTTCTTCTTCAAATGATTTATCTTCAGAAAAAGTCTTGAAAATCACTATGTGGTTCTCCTTAGCAAAAAAGTCTACTTCAAACCCAATCCCCACAAATCTCCAGATCCTTATCTCTATACCTACAGATAACCAATTTAGCTCAAGCCTTCTCTTGAAATCAATATGTCGGATAAGATAAGCAGTTTCTTCATCCACATAGAATAATCCCTCTTTCGGCTCAATACTACCACTATGGATATTTACATTCAATAAAGTAGAGGTTACTGATAACCTGTCATTACTAAGGTACATTTTTAGAGGGCTTAATACCACTGATTCTCCTTTTAGTGTTCCGACTCCTAAACGATCCCGCGTATCAATGTCAGTCTTGAACATTTCAAGACGAAGTTCCAGCCACAAAGTTAAACTCAAAGTAGATAGTCCGTAATTTGGAGAGTATCTTACCCCAACACTAAAAATATTGCGGAGATGTTGTTCAATAACAAACTTTGCCTTATTTGCCTGAAAGCTTTTCTCATCTGCATATTTGCTGCCCAAGTATGAAATCCCATAACCAAAAGAATAGCATGGGATCTCTACTTTGTCATCGGCGAAAGTATTGGAATAGTACATAGAACTGATCACAAGTAAAATAACCAATACAAATCTAAACATTGACTTCACCTTGCTGTGGAGTAAATAATGTCGACCAGTATAAGTATCAGCCCTCGCTAGGAAAAACCCGCCTCTTAAGTCGATGCTCCTGCCCCAGAGCAAAGAAGCCCGTTGACTATCTTTGTTGTGTTTCAGCAAAAGTGAGACTTTTCTCTGTTGATTGATCTTTGCGGTTGTAGCCATGATTACGCTGCTCTTTGAAGACGTTCACGATTAATTTCCCGTCTTCGTTGTCGAGTATTCTCCAGTTTTCCCAGACGTTCTTTGACAAGTTTTTCGGGTTCTCCTCTATGGTAATCTATCGGACGAAGATATCCAGTAACGCCGTGAAGACGCTCGTTATTGTAGTAGTCAACCCATGATTCGATCAGATCACAGGCTTTATAATAATCAGATGGTGTATGATCTGCTATCCCTTCGCGTCTGAGCGACCTGTGATAGCCTTCGATCAACCCGTTGGATTCCAAATGCCTGGTGCGTGTCTTTTTATCTCTGTGAGTGTGTGGCGTTTGATGAGTTTATGAAACTCTTTTCTGTAAACTGAGAACCCCGATCGGTAACAACTTTCGGTTTCGCACCCGGTGTTTTCTCCAGGGCTTCCTCGACCACATAACGACGTCTTCCGACGCCATGGATAGGAGGCTTCGTGCCCACGAGGGTGCCCCTTTTCCAACGGTAGAGAAGATCATAATTATCCAGAATACGGTAAACAGTGGAAGGACATAGATATGCAACGCCTTCATCCACCATCATCCAAGCAAGCATACGGATCTTAACATTTCTGACAGTTTATCTTAGTTTATAAAGGGGACAGCGCCCTTTTCTCCTCGGCAAGGAGCGGCCCCGAACTTCTTAGCAAGAAAAATGGCGCTGCTCGTTTATTCCCCAATCAACATTATTATACGATTACCACGGTGCTAATTGGCCGACTGACTTTGCAATAGTTTTTTCACCATTTTTTCCTTTTTCGATCAATCTCATTGATATAGAACGCGACGAAACCCAAATAATTAACTCATATTCATGTCCGACTTGAGGAGTGAATTCAATAGAGAATGGTTTCTTAATATAATAGTTCGAAACAGAAATATATTCTTCAGCAACAATGCTTTTTGTGATAGTATACCTATTTATGTACTGTTTACCAGAGACGTCTATTCTGATTTTGTGGCTGGCGTCTAATAAAATGTAACATATTTCAGGTTTGGCTAAGCTGGTGGTGCCTAAGCCGGTGGAAGGGAACCGTTTTAATTCAATATATTTTCTGTTCCACTCTAAAAGGCTATAACCATCAACGTAAATTGCAAAATTAGGATCAGATATACTAACTATTCCTTTTCTTATTGTCAATTTTGCAAACTGACCTTTAACTGCTTTCTTATTTGTATCTGATAATCCATAAAAGCGTGGTGTAAGCATTTCCACTATTTCATGATGTCCGTTTTTAGCTGCTAATGCTAATGCGGTATTTCCCTCTTTATTCGCACGCCCAATACTAGCACCATTAAATATCAGCATCTTTACAATATCGATATGTCCCTGATATGCCGCCAGAGTCAAAGCTGTATCTTTAAGATTGGTCGCTGAATTGATTCGTGCACCATTCTCGATTAGTACCTTTACAATATTAGTATGTCCCTGATATGCCGCCAGAGTCAGTGCAGTATGTCCATTTTTTGTTTTTAAATTAACGTCAGCACCATTTTCAATCAATATTTTGACTATATCGAAAAAACCACGGTAAGCAGCCTTAGTTAGGGGTGATTCGTTCCATTTGTTTACTGTATTAACATCAGCGCCTCTCTCTATTAAGCTCATTACGGCTTGAGAGTCATTTTTCTCTGTTTTACGAATTATTTTGGGGGTTGAGGTGCACCCAATAATAAGTAGAACTATTATAAGTACGGATAGTAAGAAACGTAGTTTTCTCATTCTAGGCAAAATCTCCTTTCTCTTAGGTATTAAATCAGGAATCGCAAACAAAGAAACCCCCTTACAATTCCCTACAAGGAATGTTTCATGGGCCACGGCTTTGAACTTACATCACCTTCTTTGAGCTTTAGATGGAAGTTTTAAAGAGACTTAATAGTTTAGACGTATTATAAGAAAATTATCCTCCTTGTCAATATGAAACTTTCAGCTATGCTCAAATTCCCGCTAAAGATCCTAAGGAAAGAGATCCCAGGGAAAGGAGATTTTCGATTTTTCCGTTTCTTGGGCACAGGCTTTAACCCATTTTTCAGAAAAAAGGCTCTTAGAATCGAAATTTGGGGCATTTTATGAAAAGTGGGCTCATGCTAAAGGAAAAAGCTCCTGAATTATCAGGAGCTTTAATAAGCTTAGTCTTTTGATAGCACTTATTATTCGTGACCTTTTCACCTTAAGGGTTCATTCAATCGGTTGGCCGGAGACTTTTCACTTGACAAACTTTACCATGTCCCATATAGTTTCGAAATCGATTTGAGCACATATTTTGTTTCTTCACACCCCTCATACTATACCAGAAAACAATGGAAAAACATCACAGGCATATCACACGCATGGAGGCAATCTGGGATTCAGATGGGCCTCCCCTATTCTTCCGATACGGCAAGGCTACCTCGGATGATCTGTTCGAAAAGTGGGAAAGAAAAGAGCTACAAAAGCAAGATGCATTCGGTTTGGCCAGACAGATTGTCTTTACTGATCCTGCAGGCAGCCTGAGAGTCACGGTGCATCTCCTCTCTTTTGAGGGCACCTCGGCGTACGACTGGATGATAGAGTTTGAAAACATCGGGGCCACCGTGACACCGATTATCAGTCACATTATGCCGCTCTGTCTCTGCCTGCCTGTCGCTCCCGATGATAAGATGTATCTCCATCATGCAAGGGGAAGTTCTTGTGCACCGGACGATTTCCTCCCGATAACGGAAGAGATACGGCAAAACCAGTCGGTCCGGAAGAGCCCGGTTGGCGGCAGGTCTTCCAACGGGGAGCTGCCGTTTATGAACGCGCAATTGGCAGAAGGGGGATTTGTCTTAGCCATAGGGTGGTCAGGTCAGTGGATAGCAGAATTCGATCGGAGATCTGACGCACTATGCGTCAAAGCCGGCATGGAACGGACACACCTGCGTCTCCATCCCGGAGAGAAAATTCGTACTCCGCGCATTCTCTTAATACCCTGGCAAGGGGAAGATCCGGTCACCGGAAACAATCTACTCCGCCGACTCCTGATTTCCCACTATGTCCCGAGGATCAACGGTGAGGCAATTCTCCCACCTGTATCCCACAATACGATGTACTCCTACTACTCTACCGGGAAAGTCAGCGAAGCAAGGGAAAAGAGCGCTATTCTGCGATCGTCCGAGCTGGGCATCGAAGCCTACTGGCTGGATGCCTGCTGGTATGGCTCCGGAGGAGAATGGTGGCAGGAAGTCGGCAACTGGACCGTCCGGAAGAAAGAATTCCCCAACGGGCTGAGGTCCCTTGGCGATGCCGCCCACCGAGAAGGGCTGAAATTCGTCCTCTGGTTCGAGCCGGAACGCGTGCGCAACGGTACGCCTGTTGAGCGTGACCACCCGGAGTTCCTGCTCCGATCCGAGCATGATCCCGACAATAACCTCTTCAATTTGGGGATTCCCGAAGCTCGCGATTATATGACCGGCATCATCTCAGGGATCATATCCGAATCCGGAGTGGACGTATTTCGTCAGGATTTCAATTTCGATCCTCTACCCTACTGGAAGAACTCTGATACTGAGGATCGTATTGGAATCACCGAAATCCGACACATCGAGGGACTTTATGCAATGTGGGATGAGCTTCGGAAGCGCCATCAGGGTCTCATCATAGATAATTGTGCCAGCGGCGGAAGGCGTATTGACCTGGAAACCGTATCCCGATCGTTTCCCCTCTGGAGAAGTGATTTTTCCGATGTCGGCGGGCCAACCCACGGACGGACCCTCCAAATCGCCGACCAGATACAGACAGCGGGGCTCTCGCGGTGGGTTCCACTGCATACCGGTCCGGTATGGACCTTTACCACTTATGATTTTCGCAGCGCCCTGGCTTCAGGTATTGTGCCCTACTGTGACATAAGCTCAGAGGACTTTCCCGCTGATGAGGCCAGGCGTTCGTTCGAAGAACTGAAGAGTCTACGTCCTTACTTCGTCGGGGATTTTTATCCGCTTTTGCCGCTCACGACAGCCTCACATGACTGGTGTGCTTATCAGTACGACCGCCCCGATCTCGGTTCTGGGTTCGCCATCTTCCTGCGGCGTCATCTCAGCCCTTTCCCCAAAATGGAGGCTAATCTACAGCACATTGCCCCCGAAGCTTATTACGATATGAGCTTAGCCTATGATTTCAAAATCCTTCCTTCCACACGGCTCTACGGCAAGGATTTGATGGAAGCGACGATAGATATTCCCGAAGCACCCGGCTCGGTCCTCTTGCGCTACTCTCGCATCGAGACCTGAAAAGACAGACCGAAGGGATATGAAAAACGGATAAAGATCAGGGGAAAATTTACTCCGAATCTCCCGGGACAAATTCCAGGATGTCGCCCGGCTGACACTCCAATTCCCTGCATATTGCCTCAAGGGTCGAGAATCGGATGGCCCTTGCTTTGCCCTGTTTCAGGATCGACAGATTTGAAATTGTAATGCCAACACTTTCAGATAATTCGGTTAAGGATCTTTTCCTCTTGGCTAACATCACATCTAAATTGACTATTATTGGCATTCCGACCTCTCAAATTGTAAGATCCTGTTCGCTTTTCATGTGGGCACCCATTCTAAAGATCTCAGCGATCACTAATGTGAAGAGGCCCCAATATATATATTCCAAACGTAAATCAAATTTATATACAATATCAAAGCATTGAGAAGAGATTTTGGAGGAAACTAATGTACTTGTCAATAAACTGTATACGCTTAGAAAGACACCAAATAGAATAGCTGAGATTCCGATCTTTCTCAAACGATCTCCATTCTCTACGGTGAACGGATTCTCTTGTAAGAGCGTTGAGAATATCTTACGTAATAGATAGATAACGTAGAGCGTAAACAGAAATTTGACAGTTGAAAAACCAAAGAAAAACATCAGTATCTGATAAGGTCTAGGGTTATTAATCTGAAGCTGTCCCGTTGCATTCTTTATTTCAATGCTGTTATCAGAAATATTTCCCGATTGGGCAGTGTGTTGCTCCTCAAGCGAAAAGTGAATAGGGATATTCAGGATTACACTTGGACCTTCCGGATTGATAAGCAAGTAGACTGAAAAAATCGTCACAAAGGCAATGAAAGCGAAATTTAGAAACCAGACGACCTTTAATCCAAAATTGATGATTCTCACTACCCGTGAATGAGCTAATGAGTTCATTTCTTCACCTCCTGGTAGATTGGTAGCCTGCCAGCATAGTTATGACAAATCCTCCGCAGTTCTCTCTGCAAGCAGTGCGGGGGCGCTTCAACTTGCGAGGAGATGGAGGGGACATGGCGAAACGGAGAGGATGAACCTCCCATCAAAACCACTCCGGTGAGCTACCAGTTCTACCTTTTACGATTGCTTCACGGTTGTCTCGGACACTTAAACGTAGTAAACGTTTTATCGATTGTCAAGTATTTTTTTCTGTTTTTCAATAAATATTTTATGTTAAAAAGCAAATAGCAATTCTTAAAAAGGAGAGATCGCATGGAAATATTATCATATGAACCAGATATGTCTCCCGAACTCACTTCAGCTTACAACGACATAATTCGTGGTGTGCCGCACTGCTATCCTGTGAATTCCGAGGATTTTGCGTCGGCCCTATCAGTGACAGCCGGAAATGGGCAGAGCCACGAGCGACTTCACTCAGAGGCGGCTTTTGTTGCAGGGAATGGTGGGGCTCCCCTTGGATTCATCCATATCGCTATCGAGCATCCTAAGGAAGCGTGCGAAACTGAGCAGGGCATTATTAGATTTTTCTGGTATGAAAGGGGACACAGACAGGTAGGGCAAGCCTTACTTAACTCCGCAGAGGAATACTTCCGCCAGCGCGAAATAGGTCATATCACGGCATTTCCTCAACGTTACCGATATTCTTTCTATTATCTGAGGCACGCTTACCTATCCGAATATCTGGACCAAGTCCACGCGCTCTTGGGCTTTAACGGTTACCAACCTGTCAAGGGTGAGGTGTTTCTGGATTGGCCCGACTACGGCCAGATCGTCACCTCCCCCGCCGATGTGCCCGCCGACATCTCTCTTCAGTGGCAGGAAGGACGCGGCAAGCGCCCCGGATTGGTTGTGCTGGCACACCGGGGGGAAACGGAAGTGGGTGTCTGTGAATCTGTCTCGTGCGGTGATTTTTCGCGCGCCGATGAAGCTCAGGATTGGTTATTCACCACATGGCTGGGAATTTCGGAGCAGTTTCAAGGTAAAAGGTTGGGGCTCCATCTGCTCCGGCGCGCCCTTCAGGAGATGCACGGCATCGGCTATCGTCATGCAGCCATCAGCACGGACTGGCGGAACTTCCGGGCATTTCTGTTCTACAGCAACTGCGGCTATCACGTTGTGGACTGGACCTATGCTCTGGGGCGGAAGCTGGAAGATAATCGCTAACAGCCTGCATGGTTTTTCTAAAAGCCGAATTATAGAGGATTTGCCCAACGATTTAGACGCAGAAACAGAAGATGATATAGAGCCCAATTTCATCCACGAAACCCCATAGTCAAGAGGGTATTGACTCACTAATGAAAGTTTAATCAGCCTCAATACGTTCAATGATAGTTAGAGCGACATATGAAACGCAAAATGGCATTATTCCCAGTGGAAGGATTCACAGATGGAAACACCGAATATATTGATCCTGATGACGGACCAGCAGCGTGCGGACTGCATGAGCTGCACCGGACATCCACAGATAAAAACCCCGAATATGGATCGCCTCGCAAGGGAAGGGATCAGGTTTGCTCAGGCAGCAACCGTTTCACCAATCTGCATGCCAGCACGTGCCTCTTTCGCTAACGGTCTCTACCCGCACAACCACGAGATGTGGACAAATAAAGGGGAGATGCCTGCGGAGGATGAGACCTTCTTTCAGATCTTGCAGCAGGCTGGCTACTTCACTGCGCATATTGGGAAATCCCATTACTACGAACACAGACCGGGACTGCATATGCGCGATCGAGAGCCCTATATGCATGCAAGAGGCCTGGAATATGTCGACGAGACGCCCGGGCCGCACGCCACCTGTCGCACGGCCTCCTACATGACGGACGACTGGGAAAAGAAGGGACTGTGGGAGCTGTTCAAACAGGATTACCGTGAACGAGGTGAAGCAGGCGGCGGGATGGTCCGTCCAAGTCCTCTGCCGGTTGAAGATTTTCTGGACAGCTACATAGGCCGCAGGGCCGCGGAGTTTGTCGGGACCTATGAGGACAAACGTCCCATGTGCCTGTTCGTGGGCTTCGGCGGACCTCACGAGCCATGGGATGCACCTGGTAAGTATGCGGAGATGTACCAGCCGACAGAGACACCGGCGCCGATTCCTATCTCTGAAACCTATCGCTCACTTGCCGGCTGGATTCGAGCCAAGTGGGATTTTAAGGTATGGCCTCAGTCGGTTCTGAACAACATACCCGAGATTCGCGCCAACTATTACGGCAAAATCTCCCTGATCGACTATTGGATCGGTCGAATCCTCGAAGCCTTCTCAAATCGAGGGTGGCTGGACGACTTGATGATCGTCTTCTGGTCGGATCATGGCGAAATGCTCGGGGATCATGGACAGTTCTCCAAGGCTAATTTCCATGAGTCCAGTGTTCGTGTTCCCCTGATTCTGCGCTGGCCAGGCCGGGTCCCGGAGAATATCACCAGTCAAGCGCTGACTGAAATCATAGATGTCTTTCCCACATTGTTGGAGGCCGCTGGCTGCGAACCGTCTCACCGTTGCCTCGGCCGTTCCCTGTGGACGGTCATACACAACCCTGAGGCAAAACCGCGGGACTACCAGTTGAGCGAGATCGACAATGGCGAGAGGCACATCATGATCCGCTCACTTCAGTACAAATATGTGATTGATGAACAGGCCCGCGGTTTCATGCTTTACGACCTAAAGAACGATCCTGAGGAGCAGAACAACCTGATTGCTGATGGGACGGCAGCTTCAGTGGAAGGCGAATTGCGCCAGACTCTACTCAAACGGATTGTCGAAGCGCAGTACAGCATGTGATGATGACTGGGTAGCCGACGGTTGAAAGCAGCATCGTACCGCTGTCATTCCGAACTCTCTATTCAATCAGAATCACACCATAGTAATTTCCCTCACAAGTCCTTGTCGTCAAGACTTCTATCGGGAAGCCGTTGGCTCTGACAGTGCTGAATACATCTATTCCGCAAGCCTCCATTGATGGCCTTGCCTCATAGGGGTACTCACAGCGTTCCGAACACTCCGGGCATAGGTTGCATGGACCGGAACCCATCCCGAACGCTTTGTGATATCCGTCCAGGAAAATCTCCCTTTCCAATTTGGGAACAATGTTGCGAATACCGGTGTATTTATCCCCACGAATCAAAAGTCCATATTCATAATCCGCCAGCATCCTGCCGGTCTCTTCCGGTGTAGGTGAATAAGGAGGACAGGTCAATTTACGCCCATATCCACCACATCCGAACTGGCATTTCAACTTCACCCATTCAGCGGTAACTATGCTCTTCGCAGGAATAATCCTCGCATCCTTTACTCCAAGATCAAACGCTTTCTTCATATACTTCTCACTGTCTTTCATTTCCATACCCTCGCCATTTTCGTAATCCTATGGACTGGAATTCCATGCCCCTTGTGGCTTCCGAGCCTATTACTTATGAACTAAGTGTAGATCCGGTACCCAAAGCTAAACCTTCCGGAGAGATAAGTTAATGCTTCTTCAAAATACAGCTTTGGCAAGCTTTCCATCCTTTATTCATTGCTCCCTTCGGAGGGAATCGGAGATTGGGCAATTTCTACATCAATATATCTTCATCCTATTTTACTCCCACCCGGCGTAATATTTCATGAATTGGGTGCGACCGAGATTTTCCCGGTCTTCATCCGTTTTTGCCATGAGTTTACCGCGAATCTCATCGATATGTCCATACCCTCGATGCGCCATCCAGGTTTCGATCTGATCGAGTATGGTTGAAATATATTCAACGCCATTCTTGTAGAGAGCCGAACACACCTGTACGGTCGTAGCGCCGGCAAGAATTAGTTTGATAGCGCCATTGCCATCATGAACACCGGTTGTCCCCGATATGTCACAGGAAACGAGGTCCGCCACCAATCCAATCCAACGTAGCGGAATCGTTATCTCGTCCGGGGAACTGAAGGCATTACCAGGTTCAATCCGCATGTTCTCCAAATCAATATCGGGGCTCCAGTAGCGATTGAACAGAACTAAGCCGGAAATCCCAGTCCCACTCAATTTGATGAGCATCTTGGGTAGATTGGAAAACAGTGTGCTGATCTTCAGTGCAATCGGTATGCTGATCTGTCCCATGACTTTTCTTATGATTTTGAAATATACATCCTCGATTTGGGCTGAATCATTGACCCAATAATCGGTGACAAAGACGTTTAACTCCAGCGCATCGGCACCGGCCGCCTCAATTCTGCCTGCAAATGTCGTCCATTCACCGGCCGTCAGACAGTTGATACTTGCAATAACCGGAATCGAAACTGCCTCCTTGGTTTGTTCGACGAGCTCGAGATACTCACCGATACTATGGTCACGGGACATTGCTGTCAGATAATTGAAGGCCTCGGGATGCACGTTCACATCTGAATCCTTCAATAATTTGTTCGTTTCAAAGAGTATCTGTTCTTCGAAAATGGATTTCAGCACGACGGCACCCGCTCCGCAATCATCAACAGCCTTCACTTTATCTAAACTATTGGTAAGTCCCGAGCTTCCGACAATAATGGGATTTCGCAACTCCAGACCCAGGTATCTTGTCCTCAGATCAGCCATGATCTCTCCTTTTTCGAAAGTTTGACGGGGCATTTCAGAGCGATTGCACGGTCAGCGTAAAGGGCTTCCTGAATATGAGCACAAATATGTAAGCTTGCCTGCTTATCACCAACTCTCGATCGATAGATCTCTTCCACATCTTTCCAGCCTTTGTCTCTAAACTAAAGTTTCTGATGAAAAAAATCAAAAGGTTTTTAAAGCATCGGCCCGGAAAACCTGTAACTCTGTCTCACATCAATGTTGAGAAGGCATAAAACCATTGTGAAGATTGCCTAAGAGTAATATGCACTGTAACTGGGGTGTAGAAATGCACCAGTGGATTGTCTCTAAGAATTTGTTAAGTAAAGTCTTACGGAGAAGATCTACTTACATTCTTGCTGTAATTGTGCACTGAAGAACCCCCATTTTCATTTAGCATGTGTATGCTCTTTTGTCAAGATTCCTGGACATTTCTCCAATTTTTCCAAGACCGATCGGCCTACTTCTCCAATCAAAAAGAAGAATCTTGTCGATAAAACAAAGCCTTCGGAGAAGGAGCAATCAGTTTCAGATTCTCAAATATAGACGGGAAAATAAAATCTGAAACTCATATTGGGTTATCGTTGTGAAAAACCCTCCTGGCAATTAGGTTAATTTGACCCCAGCAAGCTCATACTTCACCCAGTCACGACAAATACAGTTGCCAAGCAGCGGTGGAATACTTATTTTTGAGTTGTGGAAACTATAGCATATGGTACTTTAAAACGGTAATTACCGGGATAAGCGAATATTGGCGAATCAGTTTACATACCAAAAGATGATCAGCATATATGAGCCTTTATTTCGATAACGCGAAATGGTAAGACCTGAACGAGGATAGGAAGAACCTATGACCATAGAAGAGATCAAGAGGGTTGCACTCCCGGCATGCCGAAAGTTCAATGTCAAACAGTTGGATGTCTTTGGTTCACTTGCACGGGCTGAAGGGAGTTCATCCAGTGACATCGACTTGCTTGTTGAGTTCGAGGATCCGGATGAAAGTCCCTCAAAACGCTTCTTTGGCTTGCTTAACCATCTTGAAGACACTCTTGGCCATGAGATCGATTTACTGACAACTACAGGACTTAAGAATCCCTACTTCCGTCGGCACGTGCTGAAAGAAAGCATCACCATCTATGGATGATCGAACTCTCAAGCATTTGACCAGAGAAAATGACCGATCAGAAGGGTGTTTCTGATTTGGATTGCCAGTAGCAAGGTTTTCGTAGTAAGCAGAGAAAAACTATCCATGGAGAATTAAGAAGACGCCAATCTCCTGACATCCGATTCTCGAACATATCGACTGCAATCCTGGATCGCTGATTATCAGGCTATTATCCGGAGAGGAGGAAACTGTGGCTAAAGGAAAGCATCGCCGGTTCTATCTTTCACCGTCGGAATATCACCGTCACATCATGGACGAGACTGAGCAAACGCTCCGCTATGATGGTGGGGATGTAAAAAAATGGCAGCGGAAACTTCGACACAAGTTGAAGGAGTTGGTCGGGGATATGCCCGAAGAGCGTGTCCCTCTCAATGTGAGACATCTCTGGAAACGCGATCACGAGCTGGGCACCATCGAGAAAATTGTCTTCACGAGTGAGCCTTACTGCGATGTTCCCGCGTATCTCTGTATTCCCAGGAACGCAGAACCTCCTTTCACCTTCATGATCTGCGTTCAGGGGCACAGCACGGGAATGCACAACTCCATCGGAGTGCAGCGTGAAGACGAAACCAAACCTCTCGACGTGCCGGGGGATAGAGATTTCGCCATCGGATGCATGTCCCGCGGAATCGCTGCCCTGTGTATCGAGCAGCGCTCATTCGGGGAGCGGAGGGAGCAGAAACAGGAGCACGTTTCCCCTCATGGCTGTCACGACGCCACCATGCATGCCCTGATGCTGGGCAAGACGCTCATCGGGGAACGCGTGTATGACGTGGACCGCGGGATCGATTACCTGATGACCCGGGATGACGTAGATAAGAAAATGATCGGGGTCATGGGAAATTCGGGAGGTGGAACCATAAGTCTGTTCTCCGCAGCCCTCCTTCCACGGATTTCGTTTGCCATGCCCTCATGCTACTTCTGTACCTTCCGCGACTCGATAATGTCCATCTATCACTGTGCGGATAACTACATTCCGGGGCTACTGAAATATGCGGAAATGTCCGACATTATGGGACTATTTGCACCCCGCCCGGTCGTTATTGTGGCGGGAAAGGAGGACGGGATATTCCCCATACAGGGTGTCCGCAAGGCATTCCGGCACTTGAAGGAGATCTACAAAGCCTCCGATGCGGGGCAACACTGCCACCTTGTCGTCGGCGAGGAGGGCCACAGGTTTTATGCAAAAGAGGCTTGGCCTGCGATGCTGAAGGAAATACAGAAACTCCGCCAGAAATAGTAGACGGACCGAAGGCAAGATCAATACTGCTCGATCGGTTAATTGCGCTTGTGATCCTCCGAGGTTGACTATACTTTTCTGAATAATGGATGTGTGATCCTACGTTCCTTTGATCAGAAGTTCGGCATAGGCGGTAGTCCGCCGCAAGAAAAGGAGTTGAGCGATGCAAATTGTTGAAACAATCCTCTCAGCCGCCGAGGGCCTGTCTAAATTCAGAGATGACATAGAAAAGGCCCGTGGAGACCGACGTGGCCGGACATTGTATTATCTTGAGACTATGAGTGCCGCTATATCCGAAGCTGCTTCGGAGCTTCAACTGGGTAACGTGCCACGTGAGAAATGCTCTGAATTCGGTAAGAATGCAGATCTCCTCACAGAAGTCCTCTACGAAGTAATAGGCGATGCGGTATTTGAGCTGGGGTTAGAACAATTGGCTAAGACCATGAAGTCGTCCCGTGGGGCACAGAAGTTATATGACGAGTTGAAGGGATCTGTTAGCTCAAAAGAAGAAATTGAAAAACTCAATGAATCGGCAAGACTTCTGAAAGAACTGCCTGATTCAATACGGGCGGCGCTCTAAAGATTATTATGTCCCATTACAATGACCCGGAGAAGAACTGGTTTCCTCAGAGTTATTCCAAAATAACACGAAAGGTTACCTTTCCTGGCCCGACGGCCGTATTCATGGATACACACATATGAAATCAGATCGCCCCAACATTGTCCTCATTATGTCCGATCAGCACAACAAACACATCACCGGATGTTACGGCGATCCCGTGGTCTCGACCCCGAACCTCGACCGCCTGGCTTCTGAGGGCGTGCTGTTTGAAAACGCCTACTGTCCCTTTCCGCTCTGCGCACCTTCCAGGATGGGATTTATGACAGGAACGACCCCATCGACTATCAGAATGTACGATAATAGTTCCATCCTGCCCTCGGACCTGCCGACATTCGCGCATGCGCTCGGACAGAGCGGATACGAGACGGTGCTTTGCGGCCGTATGCACTTTAACGGGCCTGACCAGCGACATGGATTCCAGAAGCGGATCTTCCCCGAAGTGAGCGGGAATGCCGTTGGGATGCTCACCGGGACGACGGGATTCAACCGCATCAGCCTTGAGAAAAGTGGTCCCGGCAGGAATCATTACCTGCTATATGATGAAAAATGTGTTGCGGAGGCTACCGACTGGCTGCGTGGTCGATCTCAGGCGCAAAACGACAATCCTTTCTGTATGGTCGTTGGTCTGGTCGGACCGCACTGCCCTTTCGTCTGTCCCGGCGATCTGTTCGAGAAATACTTCGAAACGGTAGAAATCCCCGAGTACACCGATGAAGACTTCCGGCGCATGAGTGCCTTTAATCGGCGATTCCGGCAGCGTTCCAGGATAGGCGATGCGACAGCGCATGAGATCAGACGCACCCGGGCTGCATATTACGGTATGGTCGAGTTCGATGACCGTCTGGTAGGGTTGCTGAGGAGCACTCTCGAAGAGACCGAATTCATCGATAACACAATGATCGTTTATGTGAGCGATCACGGTGAGATGGCTGGCGAACACGGTTTATGGTGGAAGATGTCCTTTTATGAGGGATCGGTAGGCGTGCCGATGATCGTGTCCCTGCCCGGAAAGATACGGGAAAATGTCCGGGAGACGACGCCGGTCAGCCTGATCGATCTGGCACCGACGCTTGCCGAGATCGGAGGTGCTCCGGAGCTCCCGGGCATCTGTGGCTGTAGTCTGATGGGATATCTCACCGGTCAGAGCAGCGATCCCGACCGTGAGGTGTTTTCAGAGTTATTCATAGATAGTAAAGTTTGGAGAAATGAGGGTCCCTCCGGCGGGCCGGGGCGGATGCTAAGAAAAGGCAACTGGAAATGTATCTACTATCACAGGGAAGGTACTGAACTTTACGACCTTGCTCTTGACCCGCAAGAAATGAACGACCGATCCGGTGATCCGGATTGCAGAGCTGTACTTGGCAGCATGATCTCCGAGATCCTGGCCAAGTGGGATCCGGAAAAGCTTCAGGCTGACATGGATCGGATTACTAAGCAGCGCGCCCTCGTCCACGCAGCACCGCAGGATGCTGGTAGACTGGAAGGTGAATACTGGAGCGGTCCGGTGAATTACGGTTGGGTTGATCCGGTCTAAACATCTTTCAGGAGACATTTTGCCTACGATATATGGATGGAAATCCCTCTCCATTTTCACAGTGTGATGCTGGATGAGATGGTTGTAATGCCAAACTATATACATGGTATTATCATGATAATCGATACAAGGGCAGGGCATGCCCTGCCCTCAGAGAAGTCTTGTGGGATGTTATAATTATTACTACTCAAAATTTCGCCCGATTATTTTCTTAATCTTCATCCGAGGCATCTCTACAGATAAACACCTGAAAAGGGAATAGCAACTGAAGAATCTCAGGTGTCATAAGCAAAAGCCCAAAGACGTTAGTGAAACTTGCTTGAACACACCTGGAATAACAGAGAGGATTTCCAAATGATAAACCGAGGGATGAAATCGAATTTACACTCGGTGACACCCCATTTCACTGTAGATCCGGCACGGGGAACTTTGTCATTTCTGATTGAGGATGCAGAGCCCGTTGGAATCTCGTCTGCTTCGTTCCTTCTGGAAGTAAATGGGCACCCCTGGTCATCCCGGGATGCCAAGATCGCCTGTGAGGGAAGCACGAATATAGGACCCGGGGGCCGATCGGTCTTGACCTTGAGGGGACATCCTTCCGGGATTGTGTGGGAAATCGCGCTGGAAAGATCCGATGATGGCCTGACCGGGCTGATCTCCTCGACGGTAACCAACCCATCGGACAGGGAGGTGATCCTCGGACAATGCCACCTCATAGACGTCGGGCCGCAAGGGGGTGCCATCTCCCTGGGCAAGGATCAGGGGAACATCGTATTTCTGGAGAGCCACGCCAGTGCGGCGCTTCGACGCGTAAAGCGTATCTCCGAGGATGAGGGAACACAGACAACCAAAACGATGGCACACCTGTTCAATCGCTCGACGGAACAATCACTTCATATGGGGTTCACAACCTTTGACCGGTTGAACAC
>CAZTBA010000002.1:0-52987 GCA_964611725.1 uncultured bacterium | reverse complement strand
CGTAGAACCTCATGCTACTCGCGACCACTGACGTCTGGCTGCGAAGGTCGTTCTCGCCGAGTACGTGGCCGGTGGAAAGCAGATTATGTTCCTCGCACCAGTCGAATATCTGCTTGCCGAAGCTTCGGGTGAACATATATGCCAGACAATCGTGGTAATCGTGGCGCACCTTGGAGAAATCCGAATCGCCTATCTTAAAGAACAACTCGGGAAGGTGAGGGATAAGGTCATAGCCGTGGAGCTCTTTGAACACCTGAGGAAGCGTATCCGTCCATGCCGTTCTTCCCGAATCTCCCTTCAGGCTCAAATTGCTATGGTTCGGTTCGTCCGTAAAGATTCCGGGAATTACTGTGCCGAAGTACTCACTTACCTCACGGGCGTAAGCATCGTGTGTAACTTCGATGAACTTTGCAACTGCGTCCTTGGATAGTGTGTCCAGATAGGTCTGATCGTTCCACCACGGGGATGTCTCGGACAGGACACGCCTGAAGGCCAGGGCTTTTTCCCCTTCACCGGCGTCGGACAGGTCGGACAACTTCACCTTGCGAAAATCGCTTGCTGTGTTGCCGTTCACCGAAGCTAAGAAAAATGCCAGCTCATCCCCTTCAGGTTTGAAGGAACCGGGGTCTGCAATCGTCATTTCGAGGAACCTCTCGCGATATCTCAGGTCCTTGGTAACCAGACCACCGGCCGCTCCCGAAGCCCAACGGTCTTCATCGTAAAGCCATGCCTCCATACCGTTTTTCGATGCTTCGTCCGCACAAGCTCTTATGAGATCGAACCACTCCTTGGATAGGTACGGAGTGGCGAGACCAACCCTCGAATGCATAAAGCCTCCGCCCAGTCCCATATCCCTGAACACTCGGATCTGGCGGCGTAGCTCTTCCTCTTCCAGGAGACCGTTCCATGCCCAAAAGGGCTTGCCCCTGTAAGCGGATGGTGGTGATGAGAATGTTTCTCGTAAATCCATTGGTCTACTCCTTCACCGGAAACATGTTATATCACCCAAAGGCGAAAATTAAATTTGCGACAACCTCTGTTGTCGCTTTAGAAATTCCAATCCCAAATCTAACATACTTTCTTTTACGCGTCAAATGAAATCTTGTCCTTATTGAACGAAAGAAGTATGGGGAATTTTCCCCAATCTCAGTCCGCTGGATGAGCAGAGACACGGAGATCCCTGGCATCCGAGATAGATATACAGAAAGCCCAATCCCCTTTGCCTTCCTCTATCTTCACCAGGAGCTCATTCCATCCTGGAAGCAATTCGGCCGTCGATGAATAGTTCCTAAGTTCCACAGCTCCATGTTCATGTCTATCCATGATCATCTCGCCGTTCAACCAGATCCTTATTCCATCGTCGCTTCCGACCTGGAACTCCACCTTTCTCCTGTCGGGTGACTCAATGTAGTTAAGCCCGTAGGCGACGGTGCTATCGCGGTCCCCAAAGACACTTTGCAGGTCTATGAATCCATCAGGTGATTCGTATTTCCTCCAACTGTATTCACGATCTCCGAGGACGTAAACGCTATCCGGGTGTGCGCCTTTCTCAGGCGGGTATTCCTCCCAGAAACCCTCGCAATCATGGTTTGGAAAAGTACCAAGCAGGTTCCAGGAAGTCAAAAATCTCTTTGCTCCGACTTCGACATCGACTGATGCTTTGTTCAGGAAACCGTTCGATCTGAACAGGACCCCGATCTCATAGATTCCCCCGGAAATTCCTTCGGGGATATGGATATCTTGAGCGTAAGTTTTCCAGGACTTCCCCTCAATCTCCAAGGCAAATTTCCTGTTCTCGCATTTCCATCCGTCCGGTACTATCAGCTCGACATCCCCTTCCAGGGATTCCGTGTCCCTGTTATCGACCTTGATTATCAGGCCAAACGACGATCCTTTGGCAACTATTCTGGGCCAGGCACTTCTCGGATGAAGGTTCGCCGGGGCATCTATCCTGGCAAGGCTGTCAGGCAAGTTGCTATCTGCTTCAGGGATAATCCACAGATCGAGCAATTGTCCGGTTTCAAGTGAGGCCATGAGTTCTGCCTGATCGGCGTATTTTTCGCTGTTTAGTGAGTAGATAAGAGACATGTAGTAGTTTCCGAAGTCAAAAGATTCGGCGGCAGAGGTGAGATAGAACTCAGATTTCTTTTTGAGCCTTTCTGTTCGTTCCAAGATGCTCAGCCTGTTTCCGCTTTTGCTTTCAATCTTCTGCTCGGCTCTCCTGATTTTCCTTTCGGCTGATTCCATAAATTGCCTGATTTTCCTATGCTCCACGGATGTTTCTTCTTCAATCTCTGCTTTACATTCCTCCAATCTAACAGTGTTATCTATCATCTCATCTGTCAATCTCGATAATTCGTTCGATATATCCAGGGAGAGTTTTCCCTGTCCCTCAAGATCTATGATCTCCCGTCTCAGGGTGTGAATTCTATCCATGAGGGAAAAGGAGTTTTCCTCCGCATTCTCGGATAGAATCAGGATATCCCGCGTTGAAAGTTCTGAACCATAGCGGGAATTAGATAAGTCCGAGCCGATTCTATCAATCAAGCTGTTTGCACAGAATAATATCTGGCTTTTTAGGATCTCACCAACTATGTCTAGAGATATGTCAGTTATAAACAGAGGTGTTTGAGTTGCCAGAAGGTGGGCATTTCCTTCAAAAGTGACCATCTGAGTGACTTCGCCTGTGACCTTAATAAGCTCTATATCTTCAGATCCCGCATCGAAGTCAACCCATCTGTCTCCCCGCGATGCCCATATTACTACCACCGGATCGTCCCTGTAGAACACGAAAGCATAGACATCCTTTCCGAGATCGAGCTTTCCGACATAGGCAGCACCTTCGAGAAGGTTAACCATCATCCTGTGTGCCACATACGCGAAGCCGGGATATAGTTTATATGCCTGAAACTGGAAGATCTTATCCACTCCATATGCGAAATTCAACACGTACATTTTTACCAGATTCTCGGCCTTTTCCAGGCCATCCCCCTTTGCCCGCCATTCATCTGACCACACTGGCTTTTCGTGATCGCCGTAAGATATCATGAGACTTCTGAGCTTTTTGATGTCCCGGATAAAGTTCGGCTCGAAATCCGTCAGGTTTCTGTAGGGGTGTATGGACAGTATATCGAAATAATTCTTACCTCCGCATTGATATATCCTTTTAATGAAAGGGACATCTATACCCGAAGTGGAGCAGCCTACGATCTTACAGTCCGGGTCCGCCTTTTTGGCCGTAATATATGCGCTTTTCAGTATTTCGGAGTATCTCTCCGGCGGGGCCTTCAGGAAGCCAATATTCGGTTCATTCCATACCTCCCAGTATTTGACCCTGTCTTTGAAATGGTCGACCATATTGTAAACGTAATTTTCCCAGTCCTCGAGCCTTTTGGGGGGGAGGTTACCGCAGTAGCCCGTATGACCTTCGGGAACTTCGGCGGCCCAGCAGGGGGGATATTCCAGTATCCCGAGGATATTTATGTCGTTACTGACCATCTCATTTGTAACACTATCCATCTCTCCGAACCTGAATTCGCCTTTGTTACTCTCCACAGCTTGCCACTCCATATCGTACCTGAACCACTTCATCCCGGTGCCAAGGAGCATGTCTAAGGTACAGTGCAATCCTCCGAACTGAGAATCCTTGTTTTCCACGATTTCACACTCACAGATGCCCCAGATCGAGGATATGGATAGCATAATGGCCGCTGAAAATCTCAGGACAGGTCTCATAAGGGCTCCTCTGGTGTTATCTATCCGTTGCCTCGGGAAATCATGTCCGAGGATACAGCGGGATTCCTCTGGAAGCGATCACGGATCTGACTGAGGAACTATATGCCCGGCATATCCAAATGGCACTGTGCCGCGCACAATGCAGGGATGAAATGTGCAGTTTACGTAAGCTCACTGCTGTGTCACCTTCTTAGATACAGCCGGGGAGAAAGGTCACATAGACTTTGTATCCACCTTCAGAACCTTTGGTAAGGACAGGCTTCAAACCTGCCCCCTGTACAGGATCTGTGGGTCCCAAATTATGACCAGGCCTCACTTAATCTCAAACTCCCTCACGAGCTCAACATATCTCATCACGGACGCAAAAGAGATATCAGGAAGGATCATATCGTCCACCGCGGGGATGTAACCCCCTTTCTCCATCAACAACGGGACCTTGCTGTAGAATTCCTTCTCGACGGCATCAGGTCCCTCCATGAGGGCCGCACGGGATATGTTCCCCATCATCAACAGGTCCTGACCATACTCCTTCCGGAGTTCTACGGCATCCATCGCGGCCGCACATTCGAGGGGACCAAGAAGGTTGATGCCTGACTCCAGAAAGGACGGGATCAGCGGCTTGATATTGCCGCTCGTGTAATGCCCAATGAACTGAATGTCGTGAGCACGAAGAAAGTCGGTGACCCGCTTTACATAAGGACTCCAGAACTCACCGTACATCGCTGGCGAGATCAGGGTGGAGTTCTTATACGCAAGGCCATCCTCGGAAAGCCAGACGAAATCTATATCTGCCCTGTCTACCAGCTCGCGCACAAGCTCGATGACGAAATCTGCCCAGAAATCAAAGATGTCATGTATGAATGCAGGCTCGTCATGCAACGCCTCAAGGAACCTTTCCAGACCCAGCATGTAACCGTTTTTGGGCCCTCTGCCAGGTCCCCAGACAACATTTAGCGATACAGGACTGTCCACATTGTTGTAATATTCGAGTAGCTCCTCACCCCAGTATGTAGGACGCCGGCGTATATCGCCCGGATCGTATCGTTTCTTCATCTCCTGCCAGTCCCGACGAGTCTTGACCGAACCTTCAACGTAATAGTAAACGGTGGGTGGGACCGCATGCTCTTTGATGGTCTTGACCTTGAAACCATACTGGTCAATTGTGGTTATACTATCTTTGTCCTCAGCAATTACACGCGGCACGAAGCCGGGAATCGGCTCGGTGCTGAGCGGCACGCGCACGTGCGGTTCAAAGTCGATAAACTGACGCACGTCCCTGCCAGGCGGAAATCCGTCTATACACCACTGCCTCACAGCACCTTCGGTGATACCTTCGAGGTCCCAAAGCGGGATGCTGTCTGGTTTCTGAAAATGCATGATCCTCTGGAATCGCTCACGTGGTGTCATAGCCTTTACCTCGCTGATGTCCCGTATCGTTCATACCAGTTCCCGAAGTTCCAATCATTCAAATCAGGGGTATAAATCTATTCAATGGCTCCCAACAGCTCACAGGACTATCGGCACTACCTTAGCAACGCGGCCCTGTGGGAACATAATACGTCTTTCGCAGATTTAAGCGTATATACATAAAATCCACTGGACAGATCACGTGCATCCCAGGTTGACATGGCCCTAAGATCGCTTTTGTCACATCGCAACGGGACTTTACGGTTCGAAGCTGCTGCCGGGCGGAGCCGGACTATCTGTGGGAGATAGGTTCAGTCCTGCCACAAGAGGAGATACGCGCTCCACGGTGCGACATCGGGTATTCGGACGCGCACATGTTCGGAACCATCCGGTTCCGCAGTGACAATATACTGCTCTTCTGACATGGATCGGCAGGCGACCTTCGTCCCTCGGGACCGGGCCCTCAACACCAGTTCAGATATGGGATCCAGAGAAACGTTAATGATCACTAGTACAAGCTTCCCCTCGGTGCTCCGTCGCGCCCAGACTACGACCTTAGCATAGGTTTCAATAACCGCAGGCAGATGGTCCCGGCTCAGCCACTGACAGATTGCCTTCAGTTGCATGGTCTTACACAAGTTGTAGATCCTCTGCCAGGGGGAATAGCCCATTACCACCACCCGGCCACCCTGGGGATTCTCGTAGGATGTCATGCAGGGACCCAGATCGTTATCCCGATAATCCGCTATCCTCGCCAGTGTCTCAACCCCGGGTTCGATCGGCTCGAGCCGGTAGGCAGGCTGTCGCCAGAAAGATTGCCTGCAATCGCGGTGCCAGCCTGTATACCCTCCGTTTAGTGGGTGGTCGGTGAACACCTCTATCGCATCGACATCGAACGTTTCGGCGATGCGAACACCCGCCCAACCACCAAGCCCCATGTCTTCCAGTGCCGCAAGGGCTTCGCCGTCGAGCAGCACACCTCCTGAAAAGATCCTCTCCAGCTCCTCAGCCGAGAAGGCCCGCGGCAGGGGTCCCGCCAGGATGCTCGCGCTCGCTCCCTGAGAACTGTAGGCGATTGGGATGCCGATATGGCCGAGTACGTAGGGGAGCTCGAGCGCTGCTGTGCTTTGATTGTGGTTTGGCCAATCGCCCGTCAGGCCGCGATCGGCGTAGATATCACGGTTCCAGGCCGGCCAGAAACCCTCGCAAGGACTTCTCCCTGCAGCCTCCCTCAAAGTCTCGAGGAGGGATCGTGCCCTTTGGACTCCATCGAGAAAAGGCGTGTACTCATCGTCCAATGCTTCCGGTTCGCCTATGACGTTCAGTGCCAGTCCGCTGGCGCCAGCGGCCATGTGGGCGATCCCTTCCAGCACGGTTATCGCCGCGCTTTTGTCAAGACGCTGATAGGGAAAGTTTTCGATTTCGGACTGGATGACGGACACGCGGGGTGGGAGCTGGCTTACCTGCCTTCCTATCGCATTTGCCTTATCTATGAGGTCGATGTACCTCTCATCGGAGTAGAAACCCCCTCCGGGGCGCCAGCGCGGGGGCGGTGAGTGCGGTCCTTCAAGCGTCTCCGCCCATTCCTCGAAGGCATAGCCTTCGTAGAAGCGGTCGCCTGTCATAAAGCCCAACGGTAAACCCGGACTGACCCGGTGGACGGCTTCTGTGGCGGTGCGGAGCAGCTCAGTGATCACCCTGCGGTTGTGGTCCAGCCAGAGGAGACGCAGCCTTTCGCGCTCCGGTGCAGGCGTGCCGTTCATGGCTGCACTCAGGCTCCCGCGTGTGTGGCTGCACCCTGCCTCACGGTTGAAACGTTCGATACACCGATCACAGAAGCAGGTGGCCCCCACAGGCATGTGTCCCATCAAGCGCACATCGTCGTCGATCCATATAAAATCGGGTCCCGCTGCCGCAACGAGGGTGTAGAGCTCCTCCACATAGTGGAGCAACTGCAGGTCTGTAGGACAGTAGCTGCCCAGGCAGACCCGCCCGCGGGGATCGGTTGCCCGGGTCCAGGGCTCCGAGAGAGATCCCGGAAGGTTCTCTTCGTGATGGCCTATTGTTGCCAGGACGTTCACGCCTACGGTGTATCCCCCTTCACGCACCTGTGGCATAGCTTCCGCAAGCCGCTCGCAGCGACTTGCGATGACATCGATGGGCAGTGGGGGGTGCGTGAAGGAACTGAAGAGCGCGATCTCATCCACCGTCCCCGGCCTCGTCCCAAGCCACCTGAGCAGCTCCGCCATTCTGTGTGGGTCAAGCCAGTAGCCGGGAGCAACCCGCAGGGCGATCAATGTATCAGGCAATTTATCAGACATGGTTCTCCTCTAAGCAGGGGTGGTTACGGGCGACTCAAGGTATCGCATTTTCGTCTAATCCAGGCTGAGTTCGGCCAGGTAGATGGCAGACGGCGGGAGCCCGGAGCCGCTGCCCTCGTGGCTGGAGTAGTAGGAGAGCAATGCCCGGCGTTCGTCGAGTGCGACGAAGCCCGGATAGGAATTATCGCCGCCGCTGGGCAGTTCGGTGATCTCCCGCAGTTGGTTGCCAGTCACCCAGTAGAGGGTTGTTCGTGGGCACTCGGGGTCGAGGGTTTTTCGTCCACCGGCCAGGTAGTGTTTTCCCCATTTGACCAACAGTGGACCGCCGACGTTGCGGTCCAGATCCGTCCGCATCCACTCTTCGTAAGGGATTTGCGAACGACAGAGGCGTGCGGGTTGTGGGCCAGCACCACGTGCCAGGGCCAGGATCGAGCCATCCTCTTCGAAGATAAAAGCGGTCTCGTCCCCGTAGCTTTCCGTGAACAGCCCCCTGAACTTCCACACCAACCCATCCTCGCTCTCCAGCAGTGCCCCCTCGATGAGTTCACGACCGGACTCCCCTTCGTGCAGAGAGGCGAAGGCCCGGCGACGCCGGCCGCACAGGTAGGCCCTGTCGCCGTGGGAAGCTGCGCGCCAGATGTAGTGGCCGTAGGTGCCTTCGAGGTGGTGCGGTCCCTGCCACGAACGCCCATCCTGGCTCCAGGCACCGTAGCCCAGGTGGTCGTTGAGGTCCAGTGACCCGGTAGGGGACGACACCAGCCAGGTGCCAGTATAGACGAAGAGCCGGTCGCGGAAGATGAGGAAATGTGGGTCACGCACATCACGTCCGGACACGCCGAAGGTGAAAACCTCCTCCCATTCCCTTGCATTCACACTGGAGAGGATGACGATCTGGGAGGTATGGAAGACGCCGTGGCCATCGGGACAGGTTCGGAAGCTCAGGTAGAAGCGGTCGCGGAAGCGGCACAGGTCGGTAAAGGCATTGTGATTGCCGTCGTCGAAGATCTTACGCACGGAGGTGACGTGTAGCTCAGGCAGGAAAGACACAGTCCCTGGCCTCCTTATAAGGTCCGATCGTGGCTATTTTTCGCGGAGAACGGCCCCCTTGTTGACCGAATAACCCAAATTCTCTGAAATATAGAAGTCTCCAGATATCCCGTCAAGCACTTTCTCCTTAATTTTCAGATGGATCAAAACGGGGTGAAGACGGGATCTCTCAGGGCCGCTGGTTGACAGGTGGGTTTGACGGGATATGTGGAGCGAGGTTTTCAGTACCACATGCAACACTTTCAATCTGTGATCGGCTGGGTCTTCTGGGATATTCTCTTTATTATCAAGGGTATAAGCACGATCTGTCCGGCGATTCCCGGGAGACCTGTTATTACCCCCGCCGTGACGAGCTTAACCGGTCCTATGTGGAGACCCAGTACGCCGGCAAGTGCCCAGGCCGATATGCCGAATGCTATCCGGCCAAGTATCAGCGATATTATCAGAGCTGCGAATACATTTATCCTCAACTTCTTGTAGAGGATCCCGCTTGCGACGCCGTAGGTGATAAGCTCTGGAACCATCAGGAGCACCGTCGGGAAGGGCGGCATCCCCGTAAGGAGTGAGCTTAGAATTGGGCTCAGTCCACCGACTATGAGGCCACCGAGAGGACCCAACATCATGCCCGCTACTATCACCGGGAAATGCATGGGTAGGAATATTTTTCCGGCGATCCCGAAGGTATGGAAAATGAGCGGCAGAAGGATTCCGGCGGCTGTAAGGAGCGCCGAATATGTCAGAAAACTGCTGTCCATCCTCCTCGATGAATTCAAGCTATGCCCCTTTCCTCGATCTCGAAAAGCTCTTCCTCCGTCATCCTCCAGATCTCCAGGGATATCTCCTCCATTTTCTCTTCGTCTGCTCTGCTGAGGTCCTTCGATTCCACATAGCTTTTCACACCAGATCTAAGCTTTATCCTGAGCTCCTTTCCGCCACAGAAAGCAGCCACCTCTTGCCTGCCACCTTCGTATATCTTTATACCTCCATTCCCGATGGTTGCAGGTGTCGATAACTGAAGCCCATCGATCACGCAGGACAACGGCGGCTCTTTTCCGGTGAATGCCTTTATCTTTATGGAGAAGGGTGTGTTCCCAAACCTCTTGACTATCGATTCCCCCACCTTCAGGCCAATCGCGAGGTTCGGGCCGAGGTGGGAGTGGAATTTTTTGGCCGATTTCAACTCTTCAGGGAGATCTTCCAAATCTTTCTCCTTTCATAAGGCTCTTTAAAGTCGTACCCATACCCCGGCTGAGAAGTTCCTGCCAGGCATCGGATAACCCTTTTCGATCTCGTAATCTTTGTCCAGGACGTTTTCAGCCGATACGAAAAGGTCGAAGTTGTGATTCAATTTGAAAGTTAGCTTAGCATCCGCCACGAAGTAGTCCGGGAGCTTATCTTCAGAATTGTCCTGCGCATAGAGCCCGGTCACGTAACGTGAGGATAGGAGTAAACTCGTCCTCTCCATCCTGTAGCCGAGTATAAGATTGAGCCTATCTCTCGGCCTTCCGGCTGTCTTTTCGCCGGGATCCATATACGAATAGTAGAGCTTCCCATAGGGCCCCTTCTCTCTGTCGAATCTGATCCCGAGCTCGGCTCCTTTAAAGGTGAAATCTCCGGAATTGACGAACTTATACATGGGAGGAGGATTCGGGTTAGTAGCTTTCTCTATGATATTTTGTCCATCCATATAATAAGCGGCCAGATCGATCGAGAGCTCATCCGAGAGTCTCCTGTCAACCCCGGCTTCGAAGTTCCAGACCTTTTCGGGCTTGAGGTCAGGATTGGCGGGGATGAAGAGGTAGAGCTCGTTTATCTGAGGGGAACGGAAACCCTTGTTGCCTGCTAATCTCAAAGCCGTATTCGGATCGAGGTGATAGACAAGTCCTAAGTGGGGTAATAGCTCGTCTCCCGACACTGAATCATGGTTGAACCTCGCTCCCGCCGAAAGCACAAGCTCCGTTATGACCCTGTATTCGTTCCGAATGTAGACTGCCGATTCGGTTCTATCCCAGTTGCCTTTATCAGCGAAATCAATGTCCGAAAGCTGCTCCCCGCCCATATTCCTGAACTCTATTCCTCCGGTTATTTCGTAAGTTGGAATAAGCTTTGTGCTAATGGATATTATGGCTCCGTTCGTGAAGTCCTTGGAGTGGAAATCATCGGAAAATTTGTGTTCCCCGGAATTTCTGTATAGCTTGAAATATCCTTCAGATCCTCCGATTTTCCCGCTCAGGCTCAGATCGAAGGCATAGCGCTCGTAATCGTCCCATGCATCCGGGGTCGGCGAGGATATCGGGCCGGGCTCCCTCTTGTTTCCATGGAAATACTTTCCGAGGAAGGTGGTCTTGAGTTGGCCATTGAGGGTATAACCGGCTTTGGCTGTGTAGTCCCACGATCCGTATCCACCGTTCAACCTGTGTCCGTCGGAGAGCTTGCGTCCGCCTGTGAGGTAATAGTCAAACCTTCCGGATTTGCCTCCGAACCTGGCGAGGAACTGCCTCGTGTCGTAGGCACCGTAGGATATCTTCAGGCCCCCTTCAGTTTTCCTCTCGGCAGACTTCGTTATTACGTTTACCACACCACCGAGCGCATCCGAACCATATAGTACCGATGAGGGGCCCCTCACAACCTCTATCCTCTCGACATTGTCAAGAGGAAGCGAGTGTGTTATAGTGCAGCCGAATATTCCCATCTTCACGGGCCTTCCGTCCACGAGCACCATTATTTTCCTGCCGTTGTCCCCCATCCCCCTTACCGAGATGTCCGCCCTCCCGAAGGTTTCCTGTTTGCTTACGAAAACTCCGGGAAGCTCCTTCAGGAGGTCGAGCACGATCCCGGCGCTCGAACTCTCTATATCCTCCCTCGTCACAATACTAACGGTAGCTGAGAGATCCTTTATCGATCTTTTGGATCTGGTGGCTGTGACCACGATCTCGTCGAGCCAGTAGACGGGCTCCTCCGAGATCTCTTGAGATGCAGATGCATCAGGCACGGATATCATTAGCGCAGTGATAGCTGGGAGAATAATGCCCATCGCCCGGTTTCCCAGAAGCTTCACGATTATCTCCTCCTCTGTTAGCAGAACCCCAAAGGTTTAGTAATACGATTTTTAGAAAAGTAATACTAAGGAGTCTTAATGTCAATGGAAAAATTGCTGCCGGGTAAAATACATTTGACAAAGGATACTATATTTTGTAAGATTTAGGAAAAATCAGAGATAAGGGAGATTGTTATGGGATGGTGGGAGAAACCGATGAGGGTTATGAGGCTCGACTACCTGTCCGATCTCGTCAAGATCAGAGAGGCAGATCTCGATGGCCTCGCACGTTCCAAGAGGTACGACTGGCATATCAATGTCGAGTGGATCATAGGCTCACTTGGAGCTGCGCCGGGACTCGGATATTACGTGACCTTCGATGCACCGGGATATGAGAAGTACCCTCTGCTGGGGGATTTTGACCTCATAAGGGAGTACCTCCCATGCGCCAGAAGGTACGACATACGCCTCCTTGCATACCTCAACATGCACTGGTATTCCTTCGAGTTTGCCAAGAAACATCCCGGCTGGGAACAGGTGACATCCGATGGTGAAAGCTACGGCCGGAAAAGACCTCTATATGGAGGCGGCACGACCTTCTGTATCAACTCGCCCTGGCGGGATTGGGCACTTGGGATGATGAGGGAGGCGATGCGGACGGGGATAGACGGGGTTTTCCTCGATGGGCCTGTGGTCTATCCGGGTTGTTGTTACTGCCAGCACTGTTCCGAGAGATTCAGGGAGAGGACAGGAAGCGATATACCTTCCCGGGAGAACTGGTCGGACCCGCTCTGGAAGAAGTTTGTGGCCTTCAGGGGCGATTCGATGGCTTCCTTCATTAAGGATGCCCGCGATACGGTCAAAGGTGTAAATCCCGATGCGGTCGTATATCTTAACGGTGGAAGCTGGCGTTCGGAGGGGTGGAAGGTGGCCAGGGACGTTCAGAAGCTCGGCAAGTTTCAGGACATAAATGGCGCAGAGGCGTTCTTTCATCCGGGGCCCTACGACCACAACCTCCACTTCGCCGGGATGACCGGCAAATACCTTTCTGCCGGCGGAAAGCCTGGCATGGTATTCCTGCACCATGCCCTGGGAGCCTGGCATTACCTGCCGCTGCCCCCCTTGGAGCTCAAGCTCTCGGTCGCACAGACAGCTTCCAGTGGCGCAAATCCCTGGTTTGCGGTTTTCAACTACTCCCTCGAAAATCGGTTTCATGATGCGCTTGAACCTGTAAAGGAGATATTCGGATTTCTGGAAAATGCTGAGGATTATTTGGAGGACACTGAATCGGGGGCAGAGGTTGCCGTTTTAGCCTCAAGTCAGGAATCACACTTCTATGTATCTTCACTTACAGACATCTACAGGGACACTGGCACGGGTAAAGAGGCGGATCTGGTCGCTGACATAGGTACGGGAGAGCTCGTGGTAGACTGGGCTAAAAGGAAGTCCATATGTGATTCGATACATGATGATACTTACAAGGGATACTACCTGGCCCTTGAGAGGAACCATATACCCTTTGATGTGATACTGGACAGGGATCTCACCCTGGAGCGCCTTAAGAGATATGGACTACTCATAGCGCCCAACTGTGCGTGTTTGGATGAGGTACAGGGCGATGCGATAAGGGATTTTGTCGGCAACGGCGGTGGGCTTGTGACGTCATTTGAGGCCGGATGTTACGATGGAACGGGTGGAGGCAGGGAAGTGTCACCGATCTGGGATCTGGTAGGAATCAAGCGAATAAACGGGGGTATGACCCCGAGAAGCGGCGAGGAATACCTTAAGGTTGTAGGGGAACACCCGGTTACGGATCTATGGGCTCCAGGGACGCTTATCCCAAGACCGACCTTCTCCCTTGAAGTCGAGAGAAATGGTGAGGCTGAGCCCATTATAAACTTCATGGAGCCCGTGGGTAAGCTCTATTCCCCTCTCGGGAGAGATTCGGGCATTCCTGCGGTTCTTGCAAACCGCTTTGGCGGTGGTAGGGCGATCTATTTTGCCTTCCTGCTTGGGGAAAGCTACTCCAGATATAAGATGGAGGATCACGAAAGACTCATCGCCAGCTCCGCTGTCTGGGCGCTCGGCGGCGAGGCACCGATAAGGATAGATGCTCCTCCGACCGTCGCGATTGAGGTACGTCTACAGAAGGATAGGGGGCGAACAGTTGTGCATATTGTCAACTGCTCCGGGGATATGCAGAGACCTTTGACCCGTATCTTCCCGTTAAAAGATATATCAGTCAACATAGGGCTCAAACTCCCGGCTCAAAGGGCCTATTCCCTGAGGCTGGACAGTGAGATAGCTTTGGATAAGCTTGCGGATGGGAGGGCAAGTTTCGTTTTGCCCGAGCTTGAGTTTTACGATATCGTCGTTCTGGAGGGTTAATTGGAATTCAGTGAGATAAAGCACAACATAGCCAAGCAAGACGAGGTTTATATATGTAACCTTATATGGAGGGATAGCTGGCGCGCGGTCCTGAGCTACCTGACCGACCGCGACTACAGTATCTTTGACGGTCTCATACTCCCTGCCGGCTCGCTAACCCTGGGGTGTTATTGGTCCGGTAAGGGTTACATAATGTGGGAGATGTACGGTCCGGACCGTAAACTGAGGGGCTACTATTTCCACATATGTAGCCCGCCGTGTATAGGGAAGGCATCTTTGGAATATCTCGATCTGGTGATCGACGTCTGGTTTTTTCCGGACGGATCTTTCAGGTTCCTCGACAGGGAAGAGCTGTGGCAGCTCAGTTTTTCGAGGTCTATAGATAGGGTCGTTGCGATCAGGGCCGAGGAGGAAGCGGGAGGTATAGTTCAGAATTTCGGAAGGATAACTGCTGAAGGTAGATCCCTTATAATGAGAGGAGGTCGGACATGAAAGGAGTAGTTCTTGCAGGTGGAACTGGCTCCAGACTTCGTTATTTGACGAAAATCACTAACAAGCATCTCCTCCCGATATATGATAAGCCGATGATCTATTACCCGATCCAGACCCTCGTGAACGCGGGAATAGAGGACATAATGGTGGTAACGGGAGGCGAGAGTGCGGGTGATTTCCTCAGGCTGCTTGGGAACGGCAGGGAATTTGGGCTGAAGCACCTCAACTATACGTATCAGGAACATGCTGGAGGTATAGCCGAGGCACTTGGGCTTGCGGAGCACTTCTGCGCAGGACAGAAGATTGCCGTCATGCTGGGTGACAATATAATAGAAGGGAACATATGCAAAGCGGTTGAATCTTTCAGGAAGCAGAAAAGCGGGGCGAAGATAATCCTCAAGGAAGTGAAAAATCCAAGCAGCTACGGAGTTCCCGTTATAGAGGGTGACAGAATATTGAAGATAGAGGAAAAGCCGGAGCATCCGAAGAGTAATTATGCGGTTATAGGGATATACATGTACGATTCCAAGGTCTTCGATGTGATAAGGACATTGGAGCCCTCAGCGAGGGGTGAGCTCGAGATAACCGATGTCAACAACTTTTACATAGAGGCGGGAAGGATGAGCTTCGAGGTGCTCGAAGGATGGTGGGCGGACGCCGGAGAGAGCATAGACTCTTACCTCGAAGCTAATATGATGGCTTCCAAAAGCGGCTCCAATAAGCTGGGGTAATGTTATGGATCCTTCGAAGATATCTGTCAGTGTCTCCTCTATGGTGAACGTGTCCCTTAAAGATGCCATATCCGGTATCAGGCGGATCGGCTTCGATTCGATAGGTCTACTGGCATTCAATGGTGCCAGAAACGGCTCCGGCTACCTTCCGGGTTTCTGGTTCGACAGTCTCACCGAAGAGCAGATGGACGAGGTCAAGGGCTGGCTTGAGGATTTCAGTCATATATCGGTTCAGGCTCCGTCGGAGGACCTTCCCCTTTTCACCTACAATGATGGAGTAAGGGGAGAGGCGATGAATCAAATCAGGGTGGCGATAGAGGCAGCCTGGTTTTTCGGAGCAGAGGTGGTGACCGTGCGTGCAAACCCCAAGCCGTTTTTCGAAATAATCGAGTACTGGGAGGAGATAGTTCAAACTTTCAGGCTCCTCGGGGATTTCGCTTCCGGGTGTGGCTTAAAGCTTGGCATAGAGACAGGCTTCCCGGACACGTTCGAGAGGTATACCGAGCTTTTCCTGGAGATCAATCATGACTCTGTAGGGGCAACACTTGATATAGGGAGGATACTGCCGTATGTCCCGGGGAAAGCCCTTTCCTCTCCGGAGGGAGATAAGGCTTTCAACAGGGTTCTAATGCGCCTGGCTATGGTGCTCGGCTCAAAGATACACCTCATCCATATCCATGATGTGAGGGGACAGGACTGGCGTGGTGGCATCTCATTGACGAGAGGTATCGTCGAGTTCGAACCCCTTTTTGAATTCCTGGCAGATTTGGACTATAGCGGGCTTCTGGAGCTTGAGCTTGAGGTAGATGATCCGGAGAGCAGCCTGATAGAGAGCAGATATTACATCGAGGATATGATCGCTAAGTATAGTTGACCTTTAGAGATGCGGTAGGCATTAGGCGGTCAGCTATCGGCAGTAGTCAGAAGCTGATGGCTGAACACTTACAAAATGTGGAGGAAGGATGAAAGCCGTTGTCCTTAGGAAGGCGAACGATCTGGAAGTTCTCGACATACCTGATCCCAAACTACAGGGGAAACAGGTACTTGTGAAAGTTGATAAGTGCGGGATATGTGGAAGTGATCTCAGATATTACAAGGGTGAGAACCCGTGGGCGAAACAGACACTGGGCGTTGAGTCCAAAAATCCTCCCAATATGGTCCTGGGGCATGAATTCTCCGGGGAGATAGTGGATGCCGCGGGTGAGTTCAAGGGGCGTGTGGGCGAAAGGGTGGTAGTACTTGCTTTCAGGGGATGTGGGAAATGTAGGTACTGCAGGCGAGGGATGGAGAACCTATGTGCCAACACTATACACTACGGCCACGGTGCGGGCTGGGGGGAGATGGATTTTTACCCGGGAGGCATGGCGCAGTACTGTGCGGTCTTCTCGGACCTCGCATACGCGCTGCCTGATGAGATATCCTTCGAGGAGGCGACACTTCTGGATGGCCTTGCCGTTGCCGTGAGAGCGGTCCACAAAGCAGGGCTCAGACCGGCCGAGGACGTAGCTATATTCGGTTCCGGAGCCATAGGGTTGCTTATCCTCCAGGTTTCGAGGGCCTTCGGGGCGAGGAGGATTATCTGTGTTGATATATCTGAAGGGGCGCTCGCGGTAGCCTCTGAGACAGGGGCGGATGTCATCCTCAACCCGGGTAAGGCCGATGTTCAGGATGAAATAATGTCCATTACAGGGGGACATGGTGCCGATGTTTTCTTCGACACTGTGGGTTCGCAGGATACGATGAACGTAGCTTTAAGCTCTCTGTCACGCGGTGGGAGGCTTATCCTTATGGCGACAAAGGAAGAAAAGCTATCTTTGCCCACCTCTCTCATAAGCGGCGAGAGATCGGTATCCACTTCGGCCAACTCCCTCTATGCGGACTTCCAGATGGCTATCGATCTCGTATCCTCGGGAAGGGTCTCTGTGAGACATATGATAACACATGTGGTACCGCTCGGGGATGCCAAAAGGGCCTTTGGAATCGCACTGAAAAAATCGGAGTACCGGGCGATCAAAGTTGTTTTGGACTGTAGCTTGTAGGAGGTAAGATTTTTGTTTTCTGAAAGCACGAAATTTGTTATTTTTACTTCACAGTTTGGCGGATTGTTTAAATGAAAGGAGCTAAACCGTGTCCGACGAACTTCTTAGCGCCGACGAAGCTGCGGAATACCTCAACCTCGACCTGCGCCTTTTCCTTGATCTCGTCAGGGACAAAAGTGTTCCGAGCGTTTTCGAGGAAGGTATCAGCAAATTCAACAAGGAGGACCTGGATGCCATGAAGCCTGCACTGGCTGAGATGAAGTGGATGGAGCGCCGCGCGTATCCAAGGCTCGACTCCCTGAACCTGGTTTCATATTCCCTCATAGACGAGAATATCTCGGGCGAGGGTGCGCGTATGGCCAGGACTATCGATATGAGCCTGAGCGGCCTTAAGATCGAGACCAGCAGGCCTTTTGCTCCTGGCGATATCCTGAGGATCGAATTGGCTATGGGCGATAGCATTGTGGTGGCAAAGGTCCGTGTCGTTCACGCAACGCAACTTGGCCGTTGCAGTTTCGATGTTGGGCTCTGTTTCACCGAAATATCCGATTCTGACAGGGAGCTTCTCCTGAAACATCTGCGCAGAAGTGGGAAAGTTCCGCCTCCTCTCAGATAGGCGAACCTGTCGGTCTGAATGGTATGATTTTGGCTCATCGGTGTCACATTTTCAGGATTTGTTTGAATTCATTGCTAGTACCGATTCCCTAATCAGGGAGTGCATAAACTGAATTAACAAGGTTTCGGTAGGCAGCCAGAGATGCAATCTATGCACTTTCTCATCCGGGAATTGGTATAAATCTGCTATATAGTGTAATGGAGGATATGTCTACATAAATGGCGAGGGAAATCGCAATTGGAATACAGGCCGGGGAGCTTGCCCTAAGGTGGGCCAACTGGGTTAAAGGGGAGATCCTGAAACTCGACAGGGAAACCCGGGTCAATTTTAAGGTCGTAGATCTCCCGGAAGAGGCTACCGCAGCTACATCATTGGGTCAGATTAAAGAGGAAAACGCCCTGGCCATTGAGATTAGGAAGGAGCTTTTAAGCGGTAACGTAAATACCGTGATACAGAGCGCTGATAAACTTCCTTTCTCCATGTCCGACGGGGTTCGCATGGCTGCTGTCCTCGAAAGGAAGGATGTGAGGAACGTTCTCCTCTCTTCAGACTGCAAGGATATATCGAAGCTTCCGAGAAGGGCAAAGGTCGGGACATGCGGCATTCTCAGAAAGGCCCAGGTCCTGAGGATAAGGCAGGATCTCGGTGTTATAGACCTCCAGGGCGATTTCCCGCTCTTTCTCAGCCAACTCAAGTCCGGGCGGCTAAGTGCCCTGGTACTTGCCGCAGCCGATGTAGAGTTAATGGAATGGGACGAATGGGTGGCAGACTACCTCCCGTTCAAGATCTCGCTTCCGAGTCCAGGCCAGGGGGCTGTAATACTCGAGGTGAGGGAGGATGACAAGGAAACGGCGGAATTCCTCTCCCTTCTCGATGATGGTAACACAAGGCTTTCGCTCGTGGCTGAGCATGAGTTTCTGAACGCTCTCGGAGGAAGCCTGGAGATGCCGATCGGGGCCTGGGCGAAGATTGAAGGCCCTAACCTCTTCCTTGACGCTGTGGTATTGAGCCATGATGGAAGGATGGCCGTAAGGCAGAATATGGTTGGACTTCCTGAAGATGCCCCCCAGCTCGGCCATATGCTCGGGCAAAGGATGCTCGGTATAGGGGCATCCGAGGTCCTGTCGATGATCGCTTCGAGAATGAATCGGGAAGCCCCATCCTATGCCCAGGACTCTGTGACTTCAGGAGGGCAGTCGGTAGAATCCCAAAAGCTTATCTCTGTGGATAGGGAGATAACAGACCTTTTTGTTTCGAACCTTATGGATGACAGCGACTCTTTGGAGTTCAGGGAGCTGAAAAACTCGGGGCTTGATCCGCTAATTTTCCGGAAGATCGAATCTTTTGTCGATTCCCTCGTGGAGACCGAGAGGGAGAGGAGGCTCTCGATATCTGATCTCAACTACAACCATCACGATGTGAAGCCACTTCTGGAAGAGGTTGATGAGCTCCTCAAGGGCACCTTCAGGCTCTCGAGAGAACAGATAGCTACCATGATCAGAGAGGACCTCGAACTCGGAATAAACCTCAGGATTAACCTCTCTGAGATGGTCCCCGATCTGATGTTCAGAGACAGGGACTTGGTGAGCAAGGATGAAGCCCTGTCACTCTTTAAACACCTTGGGGTTGGAAGACCATATATAAATGGCCTTCAATCTTATTTCAAGTCAGATAACAGCATAGACAGCGAGACAATGAGGTCTTTCCTCGAAGAGACCGGCGAAAAGGCGCTCAAAGAGGACCCCATAGGGCTGATACTTGGGCTCGTATCCTCGGTCATAAGTTTCCTGGGTTATGGTGAGATCAGGGAGGATAGTGAGATAGATATAAGCATTGTCGAGAAGGTCCTCGGTGCCAAGGGCCTCAGGGAATTCGAGAGGGTTATGAAGGTCGAGCAGGTACTTGGAAGGAAGAAGATAACCTTCAGCAAGCTTGGTGAGATACTCGAAGTGACCGAATTCTCGGACTTCCTGAGGTGAAGCGACCCCTATGAAGCTCCTGGATTACGACTACGATCTTCCTCCTGAGCTTATAGCGCAACATCCCTTTAAAGAACGTGACAGGTCCAGACTGCTGGTGCTCCACAGGGCAGATAGTAGTATGGAGCACAGGGAGTTCAGGGATATAATTGAGTACCTCAGGGACGGAGACTGTTTAGTTTTAAACGAGACCAAAGTTATACCTGCCAGGATCTTTGGAAGAAAGAATCTGACGGGTGGGAAGGTCGAGGTGCTCCTCACCAGAAGGCTCGATGGTGGGCTTTGGGAGGCGCTTGTGAACCCGGGACGGAGGGCTCAACCCGGGACCAGGATCGTCTTCGACGGGGACCTCGGATGCGATGTTGTGAGGCGTGCCGCTGGCGGGAAAAGGGTGCTCGGGTTTGATAGTGGGTTCGACCTTTCGGTGTACGGTCATGTACCTCTGCCTCCCTATGTAAAGCGTCCCGATACAGATGAAGACAGGGCGCTATATCAGACCGTTTACGCCAGAGTTGAGGGGGCTGTGGCTGCCCCGACCGCCGGGCTTCATTTTTCGAAAGAACTGCTCGAAAGGATATCCGAAAAGGGCATAGATATCGCCCCGATCCTCCTCCATGTGGGACCAGGTACTTTCCGGCCTGTAAAGTCGGAGGATCCCAGATCACATATTATGGAGAAGGAATACTATGAAGTAAGCTCCGAAGCTGCTGAGGTGATGAATTCGGCAAGGCTTTCGGGAGGGAGGATCATCGCTGTAGGGACCACGTCGGTGAGGACGCTTGAGACTGTTGCCTATTACGACCGCCGAAAGGGAAAATGGCTTGTCAGACCGGGTACCGGGTGGACCGATAAGTTCATATATCCGCCTTACAGGTTTAAGTTTGTGGATGTCCTTGTGACCAATTTTCATCTTCCCCGTACAACTCTCCTGCTGCTGGTGTCGGCTTTTGCCGGAAGGGGGTTTCTCCTTTCTTCATACAGAGAAGCTATCGCCAGGAAATACAGGTTCTACAGTTATGGGGATGCGATGTTGATAGTTTGAGGCTATGGAAAAGGTTTCAGCTATTATACCGGCTGCAGGATCTGGCAGGAGGCTCGGCTCTCCGATCCGCAAACAATTCCTCAAACTCAGAGGGAAACCCCTTCTGGTATACGCACTTGAGGCTTTCGAAGGATGCCCTGACATCGATGATATCATCCTTGTGATCCCCCGGGGAGATGAAGAGTTCTCCCTGAGGGGGATAGCCGAAGAATATGGTATCTCAAAGTTGCGCAGGGCTGTGGCTGGAGGGGGCGAGAGGCAAGAGTCAGTATACAACGGTCTTATGACGCTCGGATGTGACACGTCCATAGCTGTGATACACGATGCCGTAAGACCCTTTATAGGTTCTGAAGATATCTCGGGTGCGATATCGCTCTGCGAGGAATGTGGCGCTGTTGTAACAGCGATCCCGGTCTCCGATACGGTTAAGGTTTCCGATGGTGAGACTGTAGAGAGAACCCTCGACAGGGGTAGGCTCTGGCTGGCCCAGACCCCCCAGGTCTTCCGTCTCGACCTTATAAAGGAGGCTTACCGTCATGCTGCTGAGGACAACTTCACAGCAACCGACGATTCCTCGCTTGTGGAGAGAATCGGGTTTGAGGTCCGTATATACGTGGGGTCATACAGGAATATCAAGATCACTACCCCTGATGATCTCAGAATAGCTGAACTCATGCTGGGATAACAGTATATGCTTCGGATAGGATACGGCTGTGATGTGCACAGATTGAAGTCTGGACAGAGGCTCGTCCTTGGGGGGGTGGAAATACCCTTTGAAAGGGGTTTGGAAGGACATTCGGACGCTGATGTGCTCTGCCATGCAATAGCCGATGCCATCCTCGGCGCCTCCGCAATGGGGGATATAGGGTCCCATTTTCCCGACACTGATCCCGGGCTTAAAGGGATATCCAGCATACTGATACTTAGAAAGGTGGCCGGGATGTCAGTAGCCAAAGGGTTCAGGATATCGAACATAGACAGTACCGTTATTGCGCAGAGACCCAAGATATCCCCTTTTGTCCCGAAAATGCGCAGCAACATAGCAGAGGCCCTGGGGATAGGTTCCGAAGCCGTTTCCGTTAAGGCCACTACTACCGAAGGCTTAGGATTTTCGGGGAGGGGCGAGGGGATTGCTGCTACGGCCGTGGCACTTCTGGAGGCCACCAGCCGATCGGAGGAAGATATATGAAGATAGCAGTGCTTATGGGGGGAGCCTCCGCGGAGAGGGAGGTGTCTCTCGGGACAGGTGAGGCCTTGGCTGGGGCGCTCAGGGAATGCAGGCATTTCGTCAAGACTTTCGACATAAAGTCCATATCTCGGCACCCGGAGAGGGGTGGCGGGGATGACGTGGCCCTTACGGACATAATTTCCGAAATCCTCAAGTTCGATGTCGTTTTCCTGGGCCTTCACGGAGGGTTCGGCGAGAACGGGGGAATACAGTCTTTACTTGAGGATATAGGCATACCATACACCGGTTCCGGACCTCTTTCGAGCGCTATCGCCATGGATAAGGTCATATCGAAAAAGCTCTTTAACGTCTCCGGTATTAGAACCCCCGCTTGGATCTCGTTGGGGACATCCGATGGAGCTGATCCCGTAGCGATATCCCGTAAGATCGAAATACCATTTGGCTTTCCCTGTGTGGTTAAGCCGGCTGATCAGGGTTCGACCGTCGGGGTGAGCATAATTGCCGATAGCGATGGTCTTGCCAGAGGCCTAAAAGAAGCCTTCTCTTACTCAGATGAAGTTGTGATAGAGGAGTACATAGAGGGGAGGGAAATCACGGTCGCCATACTTGGTGATAAACCCCTCCCGGTTGTGGAGATCATTCCGAAGCATGGCATATACGATTATCAATGCAAATATACCGAAGGTATGAGTGAGTATGTGGTCCCCGCTGAAATTCCGCCGGAGATCGGGGAAGAGGCGAAATCACAGGCGGTTATGGCCTTCAAGGTGCTTCGATGTCGCGATTACGCGCGGGTTGATTTCAGGCTTGGTGTCTCCGGAAAGACCTTCTGTCTCGAGGTAAACTCGCTTCCAGGGATGACGAGCACAAGCCTCGTCCCGAAAGCTGCGAGGGCGTCCGGGATAGACTTTCCGGAACTTGCCGACAGCATCGTGAGGATTGCCTTAGAGAGATCCCAGGAGAAAGGATAGGATATGCCCTTGAAGGTATACAACACGCTAAGCGGAAAGAAGGAAGATTTTACCCCTTTGGATAACGATACAGTGCGCATCTATCTGTGCGGCCTTACAGTTTACGATAACTTCCACATAGGGCATGCCAGATCAGCTATAAATTTCGATGCTATAAGGCGCTACCTCGAGTACAAAGGCTACAAGGTGAAGTTTGTCTATAACTTTACCGACGTGGATGACAAGATAATAGAAAGGGCTAACCGGGAAGGGGTGCACTACTTGGAGCTGGCCAAGAAGTATATAGCTTCCTTTCACGGTGAGGCCGCAAAACTTGGCCTCAGGAAGGCGGACTATTATCCGAGGGCCACGGAGCACGTAGGCGATATAATAGAGCTCGTAGAATCCCTTATTTCGAAAGGGCTTGCCTATAAAGCCGGGGACAGCGTCTTTTACAGTGTCAGGGCGTTCAAGGATTACGGTAAACTCTCGAAGAGGAGCGTCGATGACATGATAAGTGGTGCCAGGGTCGATCCGGGCGAGGGGAAAAGGGACCCCCTTGATTTTGTTCTCTGGAAGGGTGCAAAACCAGGAGAGCCGAGCTGGGATAGCCCCCAGGGGTCGGGCAGGCCCGGATGGCATGTCGAATGTTCGGCCATGTCTGTAAAATATCTCGGGCAACCCTTTGATATGCACGGCGGAGGTGCTGACCTCATATTTCCGCATCACGAGAACGAGATAGCACAATCCGAGGGAGCCTCGGGTGGGATGTATGCGAAGTTTTGGATGCACAACGGGATGTTGAGGCTCGACAGGGAGAAAATGTCAAAATCGCTCGGAAACATAATCAGTGTCAAAGAATTTCTGGAAAAACACAGCCCTGATGTGCTCAGACATTTCGTACTTTCCAAACAATACAGGAGCCCCATAGATTACAGTGATCAGGTGATAGCCGAATCGGAGGGGGCGATAAGGAGGTTCAGGAACGCCCTGTTCAACATAGATGCGGCTTCGAAAGAAGCTGATCCCGGCACTCAGATGGATGAAGGTGATCTCTTGCCGGAGGAATTTGAGCTATATCGCATGGCTAAGGAAGCCATCCCGAAATTCGAAGAGGCTATGGATGATGATTTCAATACCGCACTGGCTATAGGGCTGGTTTTCGAGCTTGCCAGGAAGGCTAACGTCGTCTCTCAGTCATCCCTGAGCAATTCCGGAAGGAAAGTATTGTCCTCTGCCGGAGAGACAATATCAAAGCTGCTGGAAGTTATGGGTTTTCAGGTAGGTATGGGAGCTGTCGAAGTCGGGGCGGATATTGGAAGGATATTGGGGATACTGATAGATGTGAGGTCTCGTCTCAGGGAGAAAGGGGATTGGGAACTGGCCGACGATATCAGGGACCGGCTTTTGGAGCTTGGGATAGTTCTGGAGGACAGACCAGATGGCACAGTTTGGAGGCTGGAAGAATAAAATTTCCTTTTTCTTCGGAACCATGGAAGATCGGTTCAGTTTTTCCTTGACTTTTGCCGGCTATGCGTTTATATTTCCCAGTCTGAGACTGAAATCCTGCCGATGTAGCTCAGTTGGCCAGAGCAGCTCACTTGTAATGAGCGGGTCGGGGGTTCGAATCCCTCCATCGGCTCCAGGGAAGCTGGGGAGGTTCCCGAGCGGTCAAAGGGGGCAGACTGTAAATCTGTTGGCGCAGCCTTCGGAGGTTCGAACCCTCCCCTCCCCACCAGTTGAATCTCACGGAACGGGCGGGAATAGCTCAATTGGTAGAGCGTCAGCCTTCCAAGCTGAGGGTCGCGGGTTCGAGCCCCGCTTCCCGCTCCACCTTTCCAGTTGTTGCCCACGTAGCTCAGTTGGTAGAGCACGTCCTTGGTAAGGACGGGGTCACCGGTTCAAGTCCGGTCGTGGGCTCCATTTTGAATTTTAGTCTTTATTTTATGGAGGGGATCCGATGGCAAAGGAGAAGTTTGAGCGCACGAAGCCACATGTAAACATAGGTACTATAGGTCATGTGGATCACGGCAAGAGCACGCTAACCAGTGCGATAACGAAGGCATTGGCGTCTAAGGGCATGGCGGAGTATATGCCATTTGAGGACATAGACAAGGCGCCAGAGGAGCGTATGCGAGGGATAACGATACAGTTAGCTCATATAGAGTATCAGACGGAGAATCGTCATTATGCACATGTGGACTGTCCTGGACATCGTGATTACATAAAGAACATGATAACGGGGGCAGCACAGATGGATGGAGCGATATTGGTGGTGAGTGCTGCGGATGGTCCTATGCCCCAGACGCGAGAGCATGTATTGTTGGCGCGTCAGGTGAATGTGCCGAGTTTGGTAGTGTTCATGAACAAGGTGGACATGGTAGATGACGAGGAGTTATTGGAGTTAGTGGATTTAGAGGTAAGGGAGTTATTGAGTGAGTATGAGTTTCCTGGTGATGAGATACCAGTGATAAGGGGAAGTGCTTTAGAGGCTTTAAACAGTGATAAGGATGGAGAGTCCTGGAAGTGCATATGGGAGTTATTGGAAGCAGTGGACAGTTATGTACCTTTACCGAGTAGGGATATAGACAGGCCATTTTTGATGCCGGTGGAGGATGTGTTCAGCATAACCGGTAGGGGTACGGTAGGCACAGGCAGGATAGAGCGAGGTGTAATAAAGACAGGTAATGAGGTAGAGATAGTAGGTTTGCGCAGTGATATCCGCAAGACAGTGGTGACCGGAGTAGAGATGTTCCGCAAGATATTGGATGAGGGACAAGCTGGAGATAATGTGGGATTGCTGTTGCGAGGAGTGGAGAAGGAGGAGTTGGACAGGGGGATGGTGGTAGCGAAGCCAGGCAGTATAACACCTCATACGAAGTTCAATGCAGAGGTGTATGTATTGACGAAGGATGAGGGGGGAAGGCATACACCGTTTTTCACTGGATACAGGCCACAGTTCTACTTCAGGACAACGGATGTGACAGGTGACATACGTCTTCCTGAGGGAGTAGAGATGGTGATGCCCGGTGATAATATCAACATGGTTGTGGAGCTTATATCACCTATCGCTCTGGAAGAAGGATTAAGGTTTGCCATAAGGGAAGGTGGAAATACCGTAGGCGCTGGTGTCGTAACTGATATTGTTGAATAGAGGAGCGATCGGAGTATAGATGCGTGACCTTGTTACCCTTGCGTGTGAGGAATGTAAGCGGCGCAATTATGCGACTACCAAAAATAGAAGGCTTCATCCTGATAGGATACAGCAGAAGAAATATTGTTCTTTCTGCAAGAAACATACCATCCATAAGGAAACCAGGTAACTGTTGATAGGCCCGTAGCTCTAACGGTAGAGCGCCGGACTCCAAATCCGGATGCTGGGGGTTCGAATCCCTCCGGGCCTGCCAATTTATCTGTCGAGGTGAGAAAGTTGTTCAGAAAATTAGTAACTTTCTTGAGGGAAGTCAGGATCGAAATGTCGAGAGTTAGCTGGCCTTCGAGGGATGAGCTTATAAGCTCCACCGGGGTAGTCATAGCTATATCCATCCTTTTTGCCATTTTTGTCGCGATCGTAGATTTCTCCCTTTCAAACATAGTAAGGGTTATATTCAGATAAGCCCTTTTTAATCTGGTGTGATATGAGTAAATTCTGGTATGTTGTACATACCTATTCGGGACACGAGAACAAGGTTAAGACGTATCTTGAGAACGTTATAGGTTCTTCCAAGTTCAAGGATAAGTTCGGCGAGGTGATCGTTCCTGTCGAGGATGTTATTGAAATGAAGGATGGGAGGAAGACGGTCTCAAAGAGAAAATTCCTACCGAGCTATGTACTTGTGGAAATGGAGATGACCAAGGAGACCTGGCATCTTGTTATGATGGCTCCCGGGGTCACGAGCTTCGTCGGGACGGGTAAGAAACCCCAGCCCCTCCAGGAAGACGAGGTAAAGCATGTCCTGGGTCAGATAGAGGGTGCAAAGGCCCATAAAGGCACGAGTGTACCCTTCATCGTCGGTGATACCGTAAAGGTGGTAGACGGCCCGTTTAGCGATTTCACTGGCTTTGTCGATGAAGTGGAGCCTGAGAGAGGCAAGGTCAAGGTTATGGTCAGCATCTTTGGGAGGCCGACCCCTGTTGAACTCGATGTGCTCCAAGTTGAGAAGATCGAAGCGAAGGAATAAAGGCTTTGCGAGCCTGAAGTGGAAGTTCAGTCCATACAAAAAATCTCTGAGGTGAACGATGGCCAAGAAAATTATAGGAACCGTCAAATTACAGATCCCAGCTGGAGGTGCGACCCCAGCACCTCCGGTCGGCCCTGCCCTTGGGCCGTATGGGGTTCAGATAATAGAATTCTGTAAGGAGTTCAATGCCAAAACCCAGTCACAGACCGGCATGATAATACCTGTGGTTATGACCATATATGCCGACAGGAGCTTTACCTTCATTACGAAAACTCCCCCGGCTTCTGTACTCATAAGGAAGGCTGCCAATATTGAAAAGGGTTCGAGCGAGCCCAACAGGGAAAAGGTTGGCAAGGTCACCCGTGATCAACTCAGAGAGATAGCCGAGATAAAGATGCCGGATCTGAACACAAAGGATATAGAATCAGCCATGAGAATGGTGGCTGGGACTGCCCGCAGTATGGGAATCGTTATAGAAGATTGAGAAAGGAGATTGGCCAGTATGGCTTTCAGAGGTAAAAGGTACAGGGAAGCCTTGGGCGGGTTCGACAGGGGCGAGCGCTACGGCCTCGATGATGCCTTGGGTATTATTGCGAACCTGCCAAAGGCGAAATTTGATGAAACTGTTGAGATCTCAGTTAAACTGGGAGTGGATCCCAAGCATGCGGATCAAATGGTCAGGGGGACCGTTGTACTTCCGCATGGCACGGGCAAGGAACTCAAAGTGTTGGTGCTCGCGCAAGGGGAGAAACAACAGGAGGCCAAGGAGTCCGGCGCTGACTATGTGGGGGCAGACGACCTGATAGAGAAAATAGGGGGTGGGTGGTTCGATTTCGACATTGTTATAGCGACTCCTGATATGATGGGGAAGATCGGTAAGCTTGGACGTATACTTGGTCCGAAGGGACTGATGCCTAATCCGAAGAGCGGCACTGTAACCATGGATGTTGGGAAGGCCGTCGGAGACGCTAAGGCTGGAAGGGTCGAATTCAGGGTTGACAAAGAAGGCAACCTACATGTCCCGGTAGGAAAGGTTTCCTTCCCGAAGGAGAATTTGACCGAGAATTTAATGGTTTTTCTCGATGCTGTTGTCCGGGCGAAGCCCCCTGCCGCCAGGGGACTCTATATAAGGTCAATGACCTTGAGCTCAACTATGGGGCCTGGAGTGCGTCTTGACAGACAGCGGGTTTTGGATGAGCTCTAACGGAGCCTGCAGGTGATAGGAGTGTCCGGGGATGAAAAGATCTGAGAAAGAAGTTGTTGTAGAGGAATTAACGGATATCTTCTCAAAATCCAAGGTCATATATATGACCGATTTCACAGGCCTCAATGTTGAGGAGATGACGGAATTGAGGAGCAGGCTGCGGGATATGTCGGCCTCCTACAAGGTTGTCAAAAATACACTTGCCCTTTTGGCTATGGAAAGGGCGGGCCTGAAGGATTTTGGGGGGTTGATCGATGGGACCGTCGGCCTTGCCTTTACGGATAAAGATGAAATTGCGTCGGCTAAGGTCATCGTCGAATTCGCGAAGAAAAAGAGGGAGAGGCCGAAGGTAAAGAGTGGTATCATTGATGGCAAGGTCATCGGACCCGAAGATATCGTACGGCTTGCTAACCTTCCATCAAGGGAGCAGCTCCTGGCAATGGTTTCCGGAGGAATGGGAGCCCCTTTAAACAGCTTTTTGCAATGTCTGAATGGAATCATGAGAAACCTGCTTTATGCGCTTAATTCTCTTTCCGAGAAGAGGAAAGAGGAAGAGGGGATGGACGGGTGATCCCGTGACTGTGGGATCACCTTTCAGCAATATCTTTTGGAGGGAGAGATGGCAAAAAAGAAACCAACTGTTGAAGAGATCATAGATCTCATTGGAGGTCTGACAGTTCTAGAACTTTCGGAGCTTGTGAAGTCGTTTGAGGAGAAATTCGGAGTTTCGGCTCAGGCACCGGTTTTGGCTGCCGCCCCTGGCCTCGCGGCCGGAGCTGCGGAAGCGGCTGCTCCAGAGGCTGAGGAAAAGACGGAGTTCGATGTCATACTGAGCTCAATCGGCGACAAGAAAATCCAGGTTATAAAGGTAGTCAGGGCCATAACGGGGCTCGGTCTCAAGGAAGCGAAGGAACTGGTCGACAATGCACCGAAGCCCGTCAAAGAGAGTATCCTTAAAGAAGAGGCCGATGAAATAAAGGCCAAACTTGAGGAAGTCGGTGCTACCATTGAAGTCAAGTGATCAGCTTTTTCAGGCGCGGGAGTTTCATCCCGGTGCCTCTTGTCAGGGAACTTTAAACTTTACAGGAGCGTGAGGTCCCTTTGAAGAAAGGAATCCTTGAGAGGAGATCATACGGCAAGCTCAGGAAGGTACTGGAGCTGCCGGACCTGCTGGCCATCCAGAGAGAGTCTTACGATGACTTTCTGCAGGCGGATGCGCCACCGGAGGAGAGGAAAAAACAGGGTTTGCAGGCCGTTTTCGACGGCATATTCCCTATAGCGGATGTGCACGGCCTTTATTCCCTGGAATTTGTTGAATATTCACTCGGGAAGCCTGAGTATAGCGAGAGGGAGTGCAAGGAAAGGGATATGACCTATGCCGCCCCACTGAGGGCGAAGCTCAGGCTGAACATCCGTGAGGAAAAGGGAGGAGATTTCAAGGAGAGCATAGAGCAGACAGTCTTCTTGGGTGAATTTCCCCTTATGACCGATAGGGGAACGTTCACAATAAATGGCGCTGAGAGGGTTGTCGTAAGCCAGCTCCACCGCTCTCCGGGTGTCTTCTTCGATGAGACCGTACATCCGAATGGCAAAAGGCTTTACTCCGCCAGGATAATACCCTATCACCACGGTTCCTGGATAGAGTTCAGCATGGATGTAAACGATGCGATGTACGTCCATATAGATCGAAAAAGAAAGATCCCCGTAACTACGCTTCTCAGGGCACTAGGTTTTTCGAGCGACGAAGATATGATTTCCCTCTTCCATACTATAGAGTCTGTTAAAGTCGACAAATCCCTCATCGGAAATGTAATCTTCGATGAGATCGAGGACGAGGACTCCGGGACGGTGATAGGAAAGTACAAGGTGCTCTCCGAAGTAGACGTCGACAACCTCGAAAAATCAGGTATGAAAGAGGTCAAGATAGTACGCCACGATGATTCGGAAGAGGCCTTCGTCATAGAGAACACTCTGAGGAAGGATAGTTGCACTAACGAAGAGGATGCGCTTTCCAGGATCTACAACCTTATGCGCCCGGGCGATCCTCCGAACATGGAGACAGCCCGCGCCCTCATAAAGAGGCTCTTCTTCGATCCTAAGAGGTATGACCTGGGAGATGTCGGCAGGTATAGGATTAACCAGAGGCTTGATATAGATGTCCCGATAGACAGGAAGGTACTCGATGAAAAGGACTTCATAGCTATAATAGAGTACCTGATCGGGCTGAGGAATGGAAATGGTTATATAGATGATATAGACCACCTCGGAAACCGCCGTTGCAGAACGGTCGGAGAGCTAATAACTCATCAATTCAGTGCGGGCCTCTCACGTATGGCCAGAACGATAAAGGAGAGGATGAGCCTACGCGATTCGGAGAACATAACGCCCCATGAACTGGTGAATGCAAGGACGATCTCCACCGTCATAGCTTCGTTCTTCGGAAGCAGCCAGCTCTCACAGTTTATGCAGCAGACCAATCCTCTCGACGAGCTGACGCATAAGCGAAGGCTGAGTGCGCTCGGCCCCGGTGGCCTTACACGCGGTCGGGCCGGCTTTGAGGTCAGGGATGTGCATCATACCCACTATGGTAGGATGTGCCCGATAGAGACCCCGGAGGGCCCTAATATAGGCCTTATAACTTCCCTCAGTACCTACGCCCGGGTCAACAAATTCGGGTTCCTTGAGACCCCATACCGTGTGGTCGAGAACAGCCGGGTTAGCGACGAGATCGAGTATCTGACTGCGGATCAGGAGGACAGGCATACCATAGCGCAGGCGAACGCCCCGTTGAACCCCGACGGGACCTTCAAATCCGCCTTCGTGAGAGCACGCAGGCGCGGTGAGTTCCTGACTGTTCCGATAGATCAGGTGGACTATATGGATGTTTCACCGATGCAACTCGTCAGCGTCTCTGCCGCGCTCATACCCTTCTTAGAGCACGACGATGCCAACCGTGCCCTTATGGGGTCTAACATGCAACGTCAGGCTGTTCCCCTACTCAGGCCGGAACCACCGCTTGTAGGGACGGGAATAGAGCACAAGGTGGCGGTTGACTCTGGCGCGGTTGTCACTGCGAAGGAGGACGGGGTTGTCACCAAGGTAAACGCCGATGAGATTGTTGTGAAGATCGACGGGAGCACTACGGGGAGAGAGCTTGACCTGTTTAACGAGCATGTCTACGAGCTGTCGAAGTTCAAGAGGTCAAATCAGGATACCTGTGTAAACCAGAAACCCCTAGTATCGGTTGGGGACAGGGTGGATAAGGGAGACGTTCTGGCCGATGGTCAGTCGACATCCCAGGGTGACCTCTCCCTTGGGACAAACCTTCTGGCTGCCTTCATCCCCTGGCATGGTTACAATTTCGAGGACGCTATAGTCGTCTCCGAAAGACTGGTCCAGGAGGATATGATGACCTCCATACATATAAAGGAATTCGAGCTTCAGGTCCGTGATACCAAGCGCGGCCCGGAGGAGCTTACAAGGGAAATTCCGAATGTAAGCGAGGACGCCGTTAAGAACCTTGATGAAAGTGGAATAATAAGGATAGGCGCTGAGGTTAAGTCCGGGGACATATTGGGTGGCAAGGTCACGCCGAAGGGTGAGACTGAGCTTTCTCCCGAGGAGAAGCTCCTCAGGGCAATATTCGGGGAAAAGGCCGGGGATGTAAGGGAAGCGTGCCTCAAGGTACCCCCGGGTATGGACGGCGTCATTATAGACACTAATATCTTCTCCAGAAAGGAGAAGGATGAGAAGAGCAAGAGGAAAGACAGAGAGCAGGTGGCACTCCTGAGGGAGGAGGCCGACAATAGGATTAGGAAGATAAAATCCGAAAGGGACCTTAGGATAAGGGAGATCCTGAAAGGTGCGAAAGTGAACTCCCTTGTAGACACTGAAAACGGTGGGATAGTCATCGAAGGAGGGAAGATACTCAGCGAGGAATTTACGGAGACCCTGAGTTTCGACACGATTCGCCCGGTTGATGAAATGGGTTGGACCAATGATAAGGGGGTTAACTCCGGTGTTCAGAGGCTGATCAACCTTTCACAGGAGCTTGTAGATTCGGCTCATGAAGAGATGGAGAGAGGGATGGAGAAGGTAAAGAGGGGCGATGAGCTTCCTCCCGGCGTTCTCCAGCTTGTTAAAGTGTATATATCTCAGAAAAGAAGACTCCAGGTCGGCGATAAGCTGGCCGGGCGCCACGGCAACAAGGGAGTAGTTGCAAAGGTAGTCCCGGTTGAGGATATGCCCTACCTTCCCGATGGGACCCCTGTGGACATAGTGCTCAATCCTCTCGGGGTGCCGAACAGGATGAACCTGGGGCAGATCCTTGAAACTCATCTCGGATGGGCGGCGCATAACCTCGGTATCTATGTCTTCTCACCCGTTTTCGATGGTGCTTCCATAGATGAGGTCAAGGAGACGCTCAGGAAGGCTGGGCTTCCAGAGACTGGGAAGACGATACTTTACGATGGCCAAACTGGAAGACCTTTCGAAAAGGAGGTTACTGTCGGTTACATCTACATGATGAAGCTCTCTCACCTGGTATCCGATAAGATCCATGCCAGGTCTATCGGACCATACTCGTTGGTCACCCAGCAGCCGCTCGGTGGGAAAGCTCAGTTCGGGGGACAGAGGTTTGGGGAAATGGAGGTCTGGGCCCTTGAGGCTTACGGCGCTGCGAATTTCCTTCAGGAAATGCTCACAGTTAAATCAGATGACGTGGTCGGCCGTTCGAAGATATACGAATCAATAGTCAAAGGAGAAAATTCTCCTGAACCCGGTATCCCGGAGTCTTTCAACGTTTTGGTCAAGGAACTTCAGGGACTCTGTTTGGATGTCGATCTTTTCGAAGATGAAGAGGAGACATAGCTCCTGGATTGTGTTAGATTAAGCTTTGCCTGAAGTTGATCCTCAAACGTTTACGAGGGGGTATCTTCGGTGGATGAAATAAACAGCAAGAACCCAAATAGTTTTAACGCTATAAAGATACAGCTTGCCTCCCCGGAAAAGATAAGGGAATGGTCCCACGGGGAAGTAACTAAGCCCGAGACTATAAATTACAGATCCTTCAAGCCCGAGATGGATGGCCTTTTCTGTGAAAGGATCTTTGGGCCTGTGAAGGACTGGGAATGCCACTGCGGAAAGTACAAGAGGATGAGATACCGTGGAGTGGTATGCGATCGATGCGGGGTAGAGGTAACCCAGTCCAAGGTCCGCAGGGAGAGGATGGGCCATATAGAGCTCGCCGTACCGGTGTCACATATCTGGTACTTCAAGTCTATCCCAAGTAGGATAGGCTACCTCCTTGACCTTTCGATAAGGAATCTGGAGAGGGTCATATATTACGAGTCATACATAGTTATAGATCCCGGGGACGCTCCAGTTCGGAAGAAGGAGCTCCTCGAAGAGGAACAGCTCCTTGAGCTTAAGGAGCAGGAATACAACTTCGTTGCGGAGATGGGAGCAACAGCTATAAGAAAGCTTCTGGCCGAGATAGACATAGAAGAGCTCTCCCTTGAACTCAGGGCTCAGGTGCGTATGGAGACCTCCATGCAGAGGAAGCAGGAGGCCCTGAAGAGACTCAAGGTAGTTGAGTCTTTCAGGGTCTCGAAGAACAGGCCCGAATGGATGGTACTCGAGGTGATACCGGTTATACCGCCTGATCTCAGACCGCTTATACCTCTGGACGGCGGCAGGTTCGCCACCTCCGACCTCAATGACCTTTACCGGAGGGTTATAAACCGTAACAACAGGCTCAGGAAACTTATGGAGATAAAGGCTCCCGATGTGATCCTACGCAATGAGAAAAGGATGTTGCAGGAGGCGGTCGACGCCCTCCTGGACAACGGGAGGCGCTCCAGGGCGGTCAAAGGAAATGGAAACAGGGCCCTCAAATCCCTGAGTGATCTCCTGAGGGGCAAGCAGGGACGTTTCCGCCAGAATCTCCTTGGAAAGAGGGTGGACTATTCCGGGAGGTCCGTCATAGTTGTAGGCCCTGAGCTAAAGCTCCACCAGTGTGGCCTCCCGAAAAACATGGCGCTCGAGCTCTTCAAACCTTTCATAATAAGGAGACTTGAGGAAAAGGGATATGCCCAGACTGTGAAGAGTGCCAAGAAGCTCGTCGAGAGGGAGCGCCCCGAAGTGTGGGATGTCCTGGAAGAGGTTATAAATGATCACTGTGTCCTTCTCAATAGGGCCCCCACATTGCACCGCCTTGGGATACAGGCGTTCGAGCCGGTGTTGGTTGAGGGAAAGGCCATTAAGATCCATCCCCTGGTATGCGCTGCCTTCAATGCTGACTTCGATGGTGATCAGATGGCTGTGCATGTTCCTCTGTCCTTCGAGGCACAGATCGAGGCGAGGGTCCTCATGCTGTCGACCAATAACCTCCTGAGGCCTGCCGATGGTAGACCTATAGTGGTCGAGAAACCCCAGGATATAGTGCTCGGATGCTACTATCTGACCAAGCTCCTTAAGGGGGATACAAGGGGTGAAGGGAAGATGTTCTCGGGTGAGGAAGAGGTCGCAATGGCCTACGAGTATGGGTACGTAGGGCTCCATACCCCGATAAATATCAGGTATAACGGCGATATAATAAAGACGAGCGTGGGAAGGATAATATTCAACAGGATAGTTCCTGAAGACCTCGGGTTTATCAACGAAACGGTGGACCGGAAGAAGCTTCAGGATGTGACGGCCGATATCTATCGGGAGTACGGGAACACCAAGACCGCGGAATTCGTCGATGGGCTTAAGAATCTCGGGTACTACTATGCTACGATATCCGGGCTCACCGTCGGGGTAGATGATGTCGTTGTACCCGTTTCCAAGAGGGATATGATAGATAAGGCCAACGCTAACGCTGAGGAAGTCTGGGGAAAATACATAAAAGGTATTATAACTGATAGCGAGCGTTACAACCAGATCATAGATGTATGGTCACACATTACATCCGATGTGTCCGAGGCCCTGTTCGAGGATCTCAAGGATGATCAGGATGGCTTCAATCCGATCTTCATGATGGTCGATTCAGGTGCCAGGGGAAGCATGGACCAGATAAGCCAGCTCGGCGGCATGAGGGGACTCATGATGAAGCCGAGGAGGAAAATAGTTGGTGCCATGGGAGAGATAATAGAGACTCCGATAACCTCGAACTTTAAGGAAGGGCTTTCGGCCCTCGAATACTTTATCTCAACGCATGGTGGGAGGAAGGGCCTTGCCGACACAGCCCTGAAGACAGCCGAGGCTGGTTACCTTACCAGGAGGATGGTCGATGTGGCCCAGGATACGGTCATAAGCGAGGAGGACTGTGGAACAATCCTTGGGATCGATATCGAATCACTCAAGGAGGGTGAGGAAATTGTAGAGCCTCTTTCAGAGAGGATCCTCGGTAGGGTCGCCCTCAACGATATTGAGGACCCTGTAACTGGAGATATCCTCATCGAGGCCGCGCAGGAGATCGACGAGCGAGCGGCAACCAGGATCGCCGACTCCGGCATAGAGAAGGTGAGGATAAGATCAGTCCTGACTTGCGAGTCGAGACATGGCGTCTGCATAAGATGCTATGGTAGAAACCTGGCTACAGGAGAGATGGTTGAGATCGGTGAGGCCGCTGGCGTCATAGCTGCCCAGAGTATAGGCGAGCCCGGGACGCAGCTCACCTTAAGGACCTTCCACATCGGTGGAACGGCGGGCGCCGGTGCCGCTGAGCAGGCGAGGATCGAGGCTAAAAGGACCGGCAGGGTCCGCTATAAGGATATAGAACACGTTGATCGGGGGGATGCCGGCGGGATTGTCGTTGTCGGCAGACATGGTGAGCTGGAACTCTTGGATAATCAGGACAGGGTCCGCGGGAGGTACACCATCCCTCACGGAGCTGAGCTGCTAGTAAACGACGGCGACGATATCTCCGGCGGGAGCATCATCTGCAGATGGGATCCCTACAATATAGTTATAGTTACCGACCGCGACGGAGTAGCTCACTTCGTTGACATAAAAGAGGGTGTGACCGTCCGAGAGGAACTCGATGAGACCACGAGTCTGAGGCAGAGGGTGATAGTTGAGGACCGCAGCAGGACGCTTAGCCCTCATATCGAGATACTGAACCCTGAGGGTGAAAGGCTGCACTACTACTCGATACCTGTCGGCGCGCGCCTCTTGGTCATGGACGGGGATGCTGTGAAAGCCGGTGATTTGCTCGTCAAGATTCCTCGCGAGGCCAGGAAGACAAGGGATATCACTGGCGGACTTCCGAGGGTAGCAGAGCTTTTCGAAGCGAGACGACCCAAAGAACCCGCTGTGGTCACCGAGATAGATGGGACCGTAAGATTCGGAGGCTTCGTACGAGGCTCCCGCGAGGTTATAGTTACAAGCTACGGTGAGAAGAATAAAGTAGTCGAAGAGAGGAAGTACCTTATACCTTACGGTAAGCACCTTAGAGTTCACGAGGGTGACAGGGTCAGGGCCGGAGATAAGCTCTCCGAAGGACCGGTGAACCCTCACGATATATTGAGGATACTGGGTGCGCATAGGGTACAAGAGTATCTGGTGAACGAGATACAGGAAGTCTACCGCCTCCATGGAGTCAAGATAAACGACAAGCATATCGAGGTGATAGTCCGTCAGATGCTCCAGAAAATCAAGGTAGTCGATCCGGGTGATACGAACTTCCTCGAGGGAGAACAGGTAGATAAGTTCTGCTTCGCCGAGGAAAACCGTAAGGTATTGGAGGCCGGCGGAGAACCAGCCACCTTCCAGCCGATACTGCTTGGTATCACGAAGGCCTCCCTCACGACCGAAAGCTTCATCTCGGCCGCTTCCTTCCAGGAGACGACCAGGATCCTTACAGAGGCCGCTGTACAGGGGAAGGTCGATTCCCTGAGAGGACTCAAGGAAAACGTAGCCATAGGGAGGCTCATACCGGCCGGCACAGGAGCGAAGCACTACAGGGACGTTTCCATAGAGCCACTGGACCTCGAGGAAAGCATAGCTGAAGAGGCTGAAGAAGCTAAACCTGAGGAGACACCGATCCTCACCACTGTCAAGGCTGGCGGAGATAACAATAACTCTCAAAATTCGTGATAAAAAGGTAATAAAAGGGTTGACAAACATTGACTTATTGATTATACTTTCTGGTCTGACCTTTACCAGGTATTTTTAGAAGGAGGAAAAGCCAAATTGCCGACTATAAGTCAGCTTATAAGGAGAGGAAGGGAGACCGTTAAGAACAGGTCGTCCGCTCCGGCGCTCAGAAGTTGTCCTCAGAGAAGGGGCGTTTGTGTGAGAGTATACACGACCAACCCCAAGAAGCCTAACTCTGCCCTGAGAAAGGTGGCAAGGATCCGCCTTACTACCGGGATTGAAGTCACCGCATATATACCTGGTGAGGGACATAACCTTCAGGAACATAATATAGTGCTCGTCAGGGGCGGCAGGGTAAAGGACGTGCCGGGCGTGCGTTACCACATAATCCGCGGTACACTTGATACCGCAGGTGTGGAGGGAAGGCGTCAGGGACGCTCCAAATATGGTGCTAAGATGTCCAAAAAGTGAACTTTTCTTATACAGGGCGGGGTAGGAGTACTTCCCGCCCTGATTATATCCAAAGCTCATAATCGGAGAGGAATATGCCCCGTAGGAAAAAGGTCGAGAAAAAGAAAACATTTCCAGATCCTGTCTACAACAGCGTTCTGGTAACCAAATTTGTGAACTGTATAATGGGCAGCGGAAAGAAGAGCGTGGCCGAGAGTATATTCTATAACGCTATGGATATGATAAAGGAAAGAATGAGCCAGGATCCCCTCCCTGTCTTCGATAAGGCTGTTGAGAATGTGAAACCTGTAGTCGAAGTGAGATCGCGCAGGGTCGGCGGGGCTACCTATCAGGTCCCTATGGAGGTTAGGGCTGACAGGCGCCAGGCCCTCGCCATAAGATGGCTCATATCCTACTGCAGGTCAAGGAATGAGAAAACCATGTCCGAACGGCTCGCCGGCGAGATAATTTCCGCCTTCAAGGGAGAGGGAAGTTCCATAAAGAAACGTGAAGATACGCACAGGATGGCTGATGCAAACAAGGCCTTTGCACACTACCGCTGGTAATCTTCAGTTTTGGGAGATGAGGTAGATTTGCCCAGAAAATATTCAATTGAAAGAACTAGAAATATCGGAATAATAGCGCATATAGACGCCGGGAAAACAACCACCACCGAGAGGATCCTGTACTATACCGGCAGGATTCACAGGATGGGTGAAGTGGACGACGGGGCGGCGACTATGGACTGGATGGAGCAGGAGAAGGAGCGGGGTATAACTATAACTTCGGCAGCGACAACCTGCTTCTGGAAAGACCACAGGATAAACATAATAGACACCCCGGGACATGTCGATTTCACTGCCGAGGTGGAGAGATCACTTAGGGTTCTGGATGGCGCTATAGGTATATTCTGCGCCGTAGGAGGAGTTGAACCTCAATCGGAAACCGTATGGCGTCAGGCTCATAAATATAGCGTTCCAAGGCTTGCTTTTGTCAACAAGATGGACCGCACGGGTGCCGATTTCTTCAGGGTCATATCTATGATGGAGAACCGTCTTGGAAAAGGTTTCGTGCCGATACAGATCCCGATGGGTTCCGGCGACCTCTTCACGGGGATCATAGACCTTGTCGAAATGAAATCGTTGACATACCAAGAAGATAGCCTTGGGACAGTTTTCATAGAAGGTGAGATTCCAAAAGATCTTTTGAATCTGGTGATCGAATACAGAGAGAAGATGATCGAAGAGGTTGCCGATTACGACGATGCCCTTATGGAAAGATATCTCGAGGGGGGTGAGATACCACCCGAGTATATAAGTAGGGCGATAAGAAAGGGTACATTAAAGGCCGAGATCTTCCCGGTCCTCTGCGGTGCAGCCTTCAGGAACAAAGGGGTCCAACTCCTTATGGATGCAGTCATCCATTATCTCCCATCTCCGCTGGATATACCCCCGGTGAAGGGGAAACACCCGATCAAGGGTACGGAGGAGGTAAGGGAGACTTCGGACGATGCCCCGTTCTGCTCGTTGGCTTTCAAGATAATGAACGACCCGTACGTTGGGAAACTCAGCTTTTTCAGGGTTTATTCGGGAGTGATCAAAGCCGGGACATATGTTTATAACTCGAACACGGGAAAGAGGGAAAGGGTAGGCCGTATACTCCAGATGCATGCGAACAAACGGGAGGATAGGACCGAGGTTTACGCTGGCGATATAGCCGCCATGGTTGGACTGAAGCATACCGGAACCGGCGATACCCTTTGTGCTATAAATAAGCCTATAATCCTCGAATCAATGGAGTTCGAAAAACCTGTCATAACTGTTGCCATAGAGCCCAAAACCAGAGCTGACAGAGATGGACTCTCGGAGGCCTTGGCAAAACTGGCCGAGGAGGATCCGACCTTCAAAGTCTTGATCGATAAGGAAACCGGCCAGACCGTAATCTCCGGTATGGGGGAACTCCACCTCGAGATAATAGTGGATCGTCTCCTCAGAGAGTTCAAGGTGCATGCTAATGTCGGAAGACCTCAGGTGGCTTACAGGGAGACCATAAGAAGTCCGTTCAGGAGCCAGGGGAAGTTCATACGCCAGAGCGGCGGGCGTGGGCAATATGGCCATGTTGTTATAGAGATGGAGCCCGCCGAGCCGGGCGCAGGATATATTTTTGAAGACAAGGTGACCGGTGGGAGCATACCGAAGGAATATATACCCGCAGTGTCTCAAGGGATTAAAGAGGCAATGACCAGTGGAGTGTTAGCAGGATATCCCGTCGAGGATGTCAAGGTTAGCCTTGTCGATGGATCCTATCACGAAGTCGACTCTTCAGAGATAGCTTTTAAGATAGCTGGGTCCATCGCTTTCCAGGAAGGTATGGCCAAGGCCGATCCTATCCTGTTAGAGCCGATAATGGATGTGGAGGTGATAGTCCCCGAGGAATATATGGGCGATGTCCTTGGAGACCTCCAGTCGAGGAGAGGCGATATAGTCGGGATCCATTCGAGACCGGACGCCCAGGTCATAACGGCTACGGTTCCCTTGAGGGAGATGTTCGGATACGCGACTACCCTGAGGTCTCTCACCCAGGGAAGGGCCGTATATTCTATGCATTTCTCGAAGTACAGCGAGGTTTCTGAAGACGTTCTTGAGAAGATAATAGGTGTGGATAGCTTCTCAAAAGTTGTAGCATAAATATCTCAGATCTCCGATTTTTGAAGGGGGGTAAAGAGTCCGATGGCAAAGGAGAAGTTTGAGCGCACGAAGCCACATGTAAACATAGGTACTATAGGTCATGTGGATCACGGCAAGAGCACGCTAACCAGTGCGATAACGAAGGCATTGGCGTCTAAGGGCATGGCGGAGTATATGCCATTTGAGGACATAGACAAGGCGCCAGAGGAGCGTATGCGAGGGATAACGATACAGTTAGCTCATATAGAGTATCAGACGGAGAATCGTCATTATGCACATGTGGACTGTCCTGGACATCGTGATTACATAAAGAACATGATAACGGGGGCAGCACAGATGGATGGAGCGATATTGGTGGTGAGTGCTGCGGATGGTCCTATGCCCCAGACGCGAGAGCATGTATTGTTGGCGCGTCAGGTGAATGTGCCGAGTTTGGTAGTGTTCATGAACAAGGTGGACATGGTAGATGACGAGGAGTTATTGGAGTTAGTGGATTTAGAGGTAAGGGAGTTATTGAGTGAGTATGAGTTTCCTGGTGATGAGATACCAGTGATAAGGGGAAGTGCTTTAGAGGCTTTAAACAGTGATAAGGATGGAGAGTCCTGGAAGTGCATATGGGAGTTATTGGAAGCAGTGGACAGTTATGTACCTTTACCGAGTAGGGATATAGACAGGCCATTTTTGATGCCGGTGGAGGATGTGTTCAGCATAACCGGTAGGGGTACGGTAGGCACAGGCAGGATAGAGCGAGGTGTAATAAAGACAGGTAATGAGGTAGAGATAGTAGGTTTGCGCAGTGATATCCGCAAGACAGTGGTGACCGGAGTAGAGATGTTCCGCAAGATATTGGATGAGGGACAAGCTGGAGATAATGTGGGATTGCTGTTGCGAGGAGTGGAGAAGGAGGAGTTGGACAGGGGGATGGTGGTAGCGAAGCCAGGCAGTATAACACCTCATACGAAGTTCAATGCAGAGGTGTATGTATTGACGAAGGATGAGGGGGGAAGGCATACACCGTTTTTCACTGGATACAGGCCACAGTTCTACTTCAGGACAACGGATGTGACAGGTGACATACGTCTTCCTGAGGGAGTAGAGATGGTGATGCCCGGTGATAATATCAACATGGTTGTGGAGCTTATATCACCTATCGCTCTGGAAGAAGGATTAAGGTTTGCCATAAGGGAAGGTGGAAATACCGTAGGCGCTGGTGTCGTAACTGATATTGTTGAATAGAGGATGGTTTTAAACAAAGGGTTATTTTAATAATGCCGGGGCAGAAGATACGAATAAGACTGAAAGCTTACGACCATATGGTCCTTGATCGCTCTGCGGATGAGATAGTGAGGACTGCCAAGAGGACGGGGGCAAGGGTTTCGGGTCCGATCCCGCTTCCGACCAAAAGGACTTTGTATACCGTTCTCAGATCCCCTCATGTTGACAAGAAATCGAGGGAGCAGTTCGAGATGAGGGTTCATAAAAGGCTTGTTGATATCTATGATTGTACGCCGCAGACGATAGATGCACTTACCAAACTTGATCTGCCGGCGGGTGTGGATCTGGAAATCAAGCTATAAGTTAGAGCTTTCAGCTTCTGTGATTGGGAGAACCATGATAGGTATTATCGGAAGAAAATTGGGGATGACTCAGGTTTTCGCGGATAGTGGTGAACTTGTCGCCGTTACCGCTGTTGAAGCTGGACCGTGTACCGTAGTCGATGTCAGAACCCCTAAAAAGGATGGATATTCGGCGGTTCAACTCGGTCATGGCAAAGCAAAGAAGGTTAACAAACCGCTTCGAGGCATTTTTGAGAAAGCGAAGATCGAGCCAACTACTGTACTGAAGGAGTTCAGGGTGAATGATCTCGAGGGTTATGAGATTGGAAACCTTGTAGATGTCGGGATATTCAAGATTGGCGAAAAGGTCAAGATATCTGGCAAATCTAAGGGGAAGGGTTTTGCCGGTGTGGTCAAGAAGTGGGGTTTCAGTGGTGGAAAATCCGCCAGCCATGGGTTCGCCTGGGACAGACGTCCGGGTGGGATTTCGGCAGGCGCCGATCCGGGGCGAGTCTGGAAGGGAAAGAAGCTCCCCGGCAGGATGGGTGGCGTAACAGTTGCTGCTACGGGTGTTGAGGTTATAGATATCGATCCCGAGAGGAATCTACTCCTCCTTAAGGGAGGCATTCCTGGCCCCAGAAATGGTTACCTTCTGATCGAAAAGATGAAGACAGGGGAGGGGAAAGGATAATGGAGGTCGATTTCTATACTACTGAGGGAAGCAAATCGGGTAAGGTTGAGCTACCTGATGAGATATTCGGCTCCAAGATATCTCAGCAGACCCTCTATCAGACGGTTAAAGCCTATGAGGCTAATCAGAGACAGGGGACAGCTTCCACCAAGAGCCGTTCTGATGTTGAATTAAGTGGGAAGAAACTGTACAGACAGAAGGGAACGGGGCGTGCCAGGGCCGGATCTGCCAAGTCTCCAACCCGTGTCGGTGGGGGCGTAGCCTTTGGACCGAGTCCCCGTGATTACAGCCAAAAGGTCCCCAAGAAGGTAAAAAGGCTTGCCATGAAGTCAGCTCTCTCTGCGAAGGCAGGGGAAGGGACGGTTATGGCCATAGAAGATCTCAGCTTCGATGAGCCGAAAACAGCTAAGATGGTCCAAATCCTCAATTCCATAGGTATAGGGGACAGGAAAGTGATCCTGCTTCTGAGCGAGCTTTCGCCGAACGTTGTGAAATCTTGCAGGAATATTCCCGGACTTGAGGTAAAGCCTGCAAAGGACGTATCGGTCTATGAGCTTCTGTGGTCGGATGTAGTCCTGTTCTCAAAGGGGGGTCTGGAGAGTTTGAAGGAGGTTCTCGGGTGAAAGTTTCTGGCGACATAGTGTATCAGCCACTCCTCACCGAAAAGGCCACGGACCTTAAAGATTCCCAGGGCAAATATGTTTTTAAAGTGGCCAAGAATGCCAATAAACTGGAGATAAAAGTAGCTGTTGAAGAGATATTTGGGGTCAAGGTTAGAGATGTCAAGACCATCACAGTGCATGGCAAGAGGAGAAGGGTTGGAAGGTTTCCGGAGGGAAAGAGACCGAACTGGAAGAAGGCGATAGTTACCCTCGGGGAAGGGGATAAGATAGATCTGTTCGAAGGGGTGTAGGGCATGGCGATTAAGACTTATAATCCAATAACTCCAGGTCAGAGGTTCAGGACAGGATCAAGTTTCGAGGAGCTGACATCTAAGCGTCCCGTTAAGTCCCTGACCACAGGCCTTAAGAAGACCGGTGGCAGGAACAATTTGGGCAGGATGACGATGCGCCGCCGTGGGGGCGGTCATAAGAGGCTCTACCGCTCGATAGATTTCAAGAGGGACAAGTTCGGCATACCCGCAAAGATTGAGACGATCGAGTATGACCCTAACAGGTCAGCACGGATAGCCCTTTTATCGTATGCTGATGGTGAGAAGAGGTATATAATTGCTCCGGACGAACTCTCGATCGGGGATGTGATAGCATCGGGAGAGAATGCCGATATTAAGGCTGGAAATGCCCTCCCCCTGGGGAAGATCCCGGTTGGCACGTTTGTTCATAATGTGGAACTCATAAGGGGTAAGGGGGGACAGATTGCCCGCAGCGCAGGGTCCTCCGTGCAGATACTTGCCAGGGAGGGTGATTATGTCCACCTCAAGCTCCCATCCGGGGAGATAAGGCTCGTGCGTCAGGAATGTTACGCCACGATGGGCCAGGTCGGTAATTTGGATCATAGCAATGTGATGATCGGCAAGGGTGGCAGGTCACGCTGGCTTGGGCGCCGTCCCAAGGTCAGGGGTGTGGCAATGAATCCCGTTGACCATCCTCTCGGTGGTGGTGAGGGGAAAAGCTCTGGTGGCAGACATCCTTCCACCCCGTGGGGTAAGCTGACCAAAGGATATAAGACAAGACGTTACAAGCAATCCGACAGGCTCATAGTGAAGAGGAGAAATCCCTGAGCAAATATAGGAGGAAAGGCTGAGTATGGCGCGATCCCTTAAGAAGGGCCCTTACGTGGGTCCAAATTTGAAGAAGAAGATAGACGATATGAACGTTACCGGCGAGAGGAAAGTCGTTAAGACTTGGTCAAGGCGTTCCACGATAACGCCCGATTTTGTGGGGCATACGCTTGCTGTACACAATGGGAATAAGTTCATACCGGTCTATATTACAGAAAATATGGTCGGCCATAAGCTTGGAGAATTCGCACCAACCCGTACCTTCAGGAGCCATAGCGGCAATATCACCGATAGGAGCACGGCTCCAACTTAAGCTCGGTGCGGATCTGGGCACAGTCAGTATTCAGTTTTCCTGGTAGAGTGGGAGGATCATTTTGACAGGGAAGGCCGTAGCCAAATATGTAAGGATTTCCCCCTTCAAGGTCAGACTTGTGGCTGATCTTGTCAGGGGCAAGAGTGTGAGGGAAGCCCTTAACATTCTCCATTTCTCACCGAGAGGTGCCTCTCTCCCGGTGGAGAAGGCCATACGTTCTGCCGTGGCCAACGCGGTTGAGAAATCTGGGGAACCCTCGGGGGAGATGGAGGATATGATCGTGAGCGAAATCTATGTTAATGAGGGCCCCACCTTGAAGAGGATTCGCCCTAGGGCCATGGGCAGGGCGGACAGGATAATGAAAAGGGCCAGCCATATAACCATTGTTGTCAGCTCTGAGGAGGATTGATAATATGGGGCGTAAGGTAAGGAGGCCGTCTTGGGTCAGAAGACGAATGCTATCGGATTAAGGTTAGGTGTAATAAAAACTTGGGATTCAAGGTGGTTTGCCAGGAGGGATTTCCCGGAGCTTCTCAGGGAGGATACCACGATCCGGAGATATATAAAGGAACGCCTCCAGAGAGCCGCCGTTTCAAGGATCGAAATAGAGAGAGCTCCCAAGAGAGTTGTAATCACCATACATACCGCGAGGCCTGGTATAGTTATTGGGAGAAAAGGGGTTGAAGTTGACAGGCTTAGGGATGAGCTGCAACATCTGACTCAGAAGGAGATACATATAAATATCCAGGAGATCAGACACCCCGAGCTAGACGCCCAACTCGTTTCAGAAACCGTAGCCAGACAGCTTGAACAGAGGGTCAACTTCAGACGGGCGATGAAGAAGGCTGTGGCAACCGCCGTGAGGATGGGGGCTGACGGTATAAGGATCGTCTCCTCGGGAAGGCTGGGAGGAATCGAGATGGCCAGGACCGAGAGGTACGCAGAGGGTAGAGTCCCGCTTCAAACCCTTAGGGCTGATATAGATTACGCTTGCTCGGTGGCATATACAATTTACGGTACCATAGGGGTCAAAGTGTGGATATGCAAGGGAGAGGTTATAGATCTGAGCGCTATAGGACAGTGATATCCGCCTGGGAGGTTTAAATATATGTTAATGCCAAAGAGGGTTAAGCACAGGAAGGAACAGAGGGGGAGAATGAAAGGGGTGGCCACGAGAGGTAGCGCGATCTCGTTTGGAGACTACGCCCTTAAGACCCTTGAACCTGGCTGGATTACCAGCCGTCAGATAGAGGCGGCCCGTGTAGCGCTCACAAGACACCTTCAGAGGGGAGGAAAGGTCTGGATAAGAGTCTTCCCATCGAAACCTGTGACGGTTAAGCCTGCTGAGACGAGGATGGGCAAGGGCAAGGGATCCCCGGAGTACTGGGTTGCCGTCGTGAAACCTGGCAGAATTATCTTCGAGGTCGCTGGTGTGACGCATGAGCTTGCGCAGGAGGCAATGAGGCTCGCTGGATCTAAGCTTTCTATCAAGACCAAGTTTATAGAAAGAGAGGAAGATTGATATGAAGACCAGTGAGATGCGAAATATGACCTTGAATGAGCTGGAATCCCAGATTAAAGAGAGTCAGGACAGTCTGGTAAATCTCAGGATCAGCATGGCCACCGGCCGTCTGAATAACCCGCTGAGGATAAGGCATTTGAGACGCGAGATAGCCAGACTTAAAACCTTGCTGCATGAGCATGAGATGAACATAAGGAACCTCAGGGGGACTACTTTGGATTCCGAAGGAGGCTCTGACAGCTCCTCAGATGACAAGAGGGAAAAATGACGGAGGCTAATAGAAGTAGGAGAAAGATAATCACAGGTCAGGTCGTAAGTGATAAGATGAACAAAACCGTTGTGGTGAAGGTTGAGAGAAGCTTCAGGCACCCCCTTTACGAGAAAATCGTGAAGCGATCTTCCAAGGTTATGGCCCACGATGAGGATAATACAGCCAAGGCTGGGGATATCGTCGAGCTCGCGGAAAACAGACCTTTGAGCAAGATGAAGAGATGGAAGGTTACCAGGGTATTGTCAAGCGGTGATGTTCTGTAAATATATAGGGGATGGGGATGATCCAGGCTTATTCTACCTTAAGGGTTGCTGATAATACCGGAGCAAAAAAAATAATGTGCATCAAGGTCTTGGGGGGAACGCGCCGTCGTTACGCCGGGATCGGGGACGTCATTGTTGCGTCTGTTAAGGATGCCCTGCCCAACAGTCCGGTGAAGGAGGGCGAAGTGGTGAAGGCGGTTATAGTGAGGACCAAGAAGAGCACTAAGAGGAAAGATGGATCGCTGATCCGTTTCGATGATAATGCCGCTGTCCTCATAACAGTCGGGAACGAACCGAGGGGCACGAGGATATTTGGTCCTGTTGCCAGAGAGCTTAGGGAAAAGCAATATATGAGGATAATCTCTCTGGCAGCCGAGGTGATCTGAAAGAGGATGAACGATTATGAAGATAGGAAAGGGCGATACTGTCCAGGTTATCTCCGGGGATGGGCGGGGTAAACGCGGGAAAGTTTTGAAGGTTTTCCCGAAGGATAACCGCGTTATAGTTGAGGGTGTGAACTTCATAGTGAGGCACACGAGGCCCACAAGAGTTAACCAGCAGGGCGGAAGGTTGGAGAAGGAAGCTCCCCTCAATGTCTCGAATCTTATGCTTATATGCCCAAGCTGTGACAATCCTGCCAGGGCAAAGATAAGGAGACAGGCTGACGGGACACGTCTGAGAAAGTGCCATAGATGTGGTGAGGTAATAGAGGAGAACAGGTCGTAGATAAAGGTGGTATGAGATGCCGTCTGGTTTGAGGCTAAGGTATAATGAAGAAATAGTCCCGGCCCTCATGGAGAGGCTCGGATATGGTAACAGGATGCAGGTACCCCATATCGAAAAGGTGATTGTAAATATTGGGGTCGGCGAGGCTATACAGAACCCCAGTGCCCTGGAAGGCAGCGTTTCCGATCTGGTGGTCATAACCGGACAGAAACCTGCGATAAGAAGGGCCAAGAAGTCCATATCGAATTTCAAACTCAGGGCCGGAACACCTATAGGATGTGCGGTCACCCTGAGGGGCGAGAGGATGTACGAGTTCCTCGAGAGGTTCTTTAACTTCGCTGTGCCCAGGATAAGGGATTTCCGAGGGCTATCCCCGAAATCCTTTGATGGAAGAGGCAATTACACACTCGGTATTAAGGAGCAGGTTATATTCCCCGAAATAGATTACGACTCGATAGACAAGATAAGGGGTATGAACGTAACCATTGTGACAACTGCCAGAACTGATGAAGAGGCGTTCGAGCTCCTCAAGGAGATCGGCGTTCCCTTCAGTAAGAGATAGGGAGATTTATGGCAAGAAAGGCTCTTGTAATAAAAGGCAACAGAAACCCCAAGTTCAAGGTCCGTAAGCGGAACAGGTGTTACCGTTGTGGCCGTCCGAGAGGTTTCATGAGGGATTTCGGCCTCTGTCGCATCTGTTTCCGTGAGCTGGCCCTGGGAGGAAAGATTCCGGGGATAATCAAGGCAAGCTGGTAGTTTTTCTGAGGGAATTACGTCTGGGGGTTATAAAAGTGAGCGTGACCGATCCCATAGGTGACATGTTGACAATGATCAGAAATGCCTGTAGTGCCAGGCATGGCAAGGTTGATGTGCCTGCTTCTAAGCTTAAGCGTGAGATAGTAAGGATCCTTGTAGAGGAGGGTTTTGTAAAGAACTATGCCTATATCGAGGATAACAAACAGGATGTCCTCAGACTCTACCTGAAGTATGGTCCGAAAGGTGAAAGTATAATAAGAGGGATCAAGAGGGTAAGCAGGCCTGGTAGGAGGAGATATGTGGGTAAGGGCGAGATCCCAAGGGTTTTGAACGGTATGGGAATCGCTATAATTTCTACATCCCGGGGGATTTTCCCCGATAGGGATGCAAGGAAAACAAGAGTTGGCGGAGAGGTTCTCTGTTATGTCTGGTGAGAAGAAGAAAGTAAAGCTGTCGCGCATTGGCAAGGAACCGGTAAATATCCCCGATGGGGTCAAGCTTGATATCGGCAAACATAAGGTGGTCGTCAGTGGCCCCAAGGGACAGCTTGAGGTCCCGGTTTATCCCGACATAAGGGTTGAATTAACGGATGGGACCGCAAAGGTTTCCGTACTCAGTAATACCAAACGGGTTAGGGGGTTCCATGGACTGATCCGTGCGCTCCTGGCCAATGCTGTTACAGGTGTGAGCCACGGATTCGAGAAGAGGCTTGAGGTGAGAGGTGTAGGCTACAGGGCTGATATGGAAGGGAAAAATGTGAAGCTTTCACTCGGCTTCTCCCATACCATACTCTATGAGCCTCCTGAAGGGGTAGAACTTTCGGCGGAGGCCTCCGCATTATCTGATGTCCAGGCGATCATAACCGTCAGGGGTATAGATAAGCAGAAAGTTGGGGAAGCTGCGGCTGAGATAAGGGCTTTTAGGCCGCCCGAACCGTATAAGGGCAAGGGAATAAGGTACGAGCGAGAGCACGTTAGGCATAAAGCTGGCAAGGCTGCTGTCGCCTAAACCGGGGTTTTTGAGATATGGCTGTAGATAAAGGATCTTTTGTTCTGAGGGAAAGAAGGCGTAAGCACATAAGAAAAAAGTTATACGGTACTGCTGAGAGACCCAGGCTCTGTATTTACAGGAGCCTGAACAATACTTACGCTCAGCTTGTGGACGATGCCTCGGGCAGGGTGATTATCAGTGCCTCAACGCTTTCTCCTGACATAGCGGACAAGCTGAAGGAGATCAAAGGTAAATGCGAAGCTGCCTTTGAGGTGGGGAAGCTTTTGGCTAAGAGAGCGAAAGGGATCAACATAACTGAGGTCGTTTTCGACCGGAGCGGATACCTCTATCATGGCCGGGTTAAAGCTCTTGCTGAGGGATCACGTCAAGGAGGGCTTGAGTTTTAGGAATTTAGCGGCCTTAGAAAAGGAGGATGGTTGGCTAAGATAAGTCCGGACGAATTAGAGCTTGTTGAGATAGTTGTCAATATCAAGCCTGTGTCCAAAGTTACCAAAGGTGGAAGGAACCGTTCCTGGGATGCCCTTGTGGTTGTCGGTAATCGGAATGGCCATGTGGGCTTCGGTCTTGGGAAAGCCAGGGATGTCTCCGAAGCTATAAGGAAGGCGACCGAGTTGGCGAAGAAGAACCTTGTGTCCATACCTCTGATGAGGGGGACCATACCCCACGAGATAATAGGGCGTTTCGGGGCAAGCAAGGTCATTCTTAAGCCGGCTGCCCCCGGAACGGGTGTTATCGCCGGGGGTGGCGTAAGGGCCGTGCTTGAGGCTTTGGGGGTCAGGGATATCCTGACCAAATCACTTGGATCTTCTACCCCCCACAATATCGTCAAAGCGACCATGCAGGGGCTTCTGAGCCTGAAGGACCCGCAGACCGTCGCCTGGATAAGGGGGATCGATGTTTCGAAGCTTGTGGTCAGGGGACACGAGGAGCTTGAAGGAGAATAGCCTTTGGCCGGATGGCCTGGGCAGAGGATTTGAGAATGTCTAAGACTAACAAAGTTCTCAGGGTGAGGCAAGTTCGAAGCGCTTTGGGGAGAAACAAAGTCCAGAAGAGAACCCTCGAGGCTCTCGGAATAAGAAGGTTGAATCAGGAGGTAGTCCACAGCGATGGCCCTCAGATGAGGGGAATGATAAGGAGGGTATCGCACCTTGTGGAAGTAGTGGAGGAGTCCGTTTAAACCAGGGAGAAGGTTCCATTATGAATATGGGCGAGATAGCTCCTGTCTCTGGAGCCGTCAGACCTAGGAAAAGGGTTGGCAGAGGAATAGGTTCCGGCCATGGCAAGACTTGTGGCAGGGGTAGCAAGGGTGCGAAGTCCCGATCTGGTGATAAGAGGAAGTTTGGATTCGAGGGAGGACAGATGCCGATCCAGAGAAGGGTCCCTAAAAGGGGCTTCGGAAGCCCTTTCAAAGAGGAATTTCAGATAATCAACCTGAGCGACATTGAAGGGAGAGATTTCGAATCCGAAATTGATCCCGAGTCCATGAAGAAAGCCGGGATTATAAAGAAGCTCAGACTGCCGATCAAAGTTCTTGGGGATGGGGAAATTTCGAGGCCGATCGTTGTGAAGGCTAATGCCTTTAGCAGGAGCGCAGTGGAGAAGATAGAGAAAGCAGGCGGAAGGGCCGAGGTGATATAGTGCTAAAGGGATTTCAGGCAAGCTGGAAAATACCTGATCTGAGGAGGAAAATCCTTTTCACCCTTGGTATGCTTGTGATCTACAGGGTGGGGGGACATATACCTATTCCTGGAGTGAACAGCCAGGCGCTGGTGGAGTATTGGAATACGGCTTCAGGGACGCTCTTTGGACTCTACGATATGTTCGTCGGGGGTGCCTTCAAAAAGGCCACCGTATTCGCCCTCGGTATAATGCCCTATATAAGCGCGTCGATTATACTCCAGCTCCTCGGATCGGTTATACCATATCTCCAGAAGCTCCAGAAAGAAGGGGCCGAGGGACGCAAGAAGATCACCCAGTACACCCGTTACGGCACGGTGCTCCTTGCGGCTGTACAGTCCTATGGAATCTCTATATTTCTTGAGAGTGGAATCCCGGAGGCAGTTATAGACCCTGGTTGGGGCTTTCGGTTTATAGTTATGATAACGGTTACTTCCGGGACGATGCTCATAATGTGGTTCGGTGAGCTTATAACTGAGAAAGGTATAGGAAACGGCATATCGCTAATAATATTCATAGGTATAATAGCACGTTTCCCCAGTGCTATCCTTACCGAAGTTAAACAATACATGATAGGAAACCGCTCCCTCATCCCTGAGGTCCTCCTGTTCGCCGTAATGGTCCTTATAGTTGCTTCTATAGTGTATATCACACAGGGGCAGCGCAGGATCCCCGTACAATATACCAAGAGGGTAGTCGGCAGAAAGGTCTACGGAGGTCAGAGCACGCATATACCGCTCAGGGTAAATACCGCGGGAGTTATTCCTATAATATTCGCCCAGTCGATAATGTTTATACCACAGACCTTTGCCACCTTCTTCAAAAGTGAGGCGGTAAGGAATGTTGCAGATTATTTCTCGGCCGATTCGGTGATTTACTGGATTATCTACTCAGCCCTCATAGTCTTCTTCGCATATTTTTATACGGCCATTGTCTTCAATCCCGTCGAGGTAGCCGATAACATGCAGAAATACGGCGGATTCGTACCCGGGATCAGGCCCGGGAAGAAAACCGCCGATTACATAGACTCAATACTTACGAGGATCTCTTTTCCAGGGGCTGTTTTCCTGGCAATTATAGCTGTGATGCCGATGATAATAATAACCCTCTGGAGGAATATCTTCGATATGGAGATATCCTTCGCTTTCTCAAGTTTCTTCGGCGGGACGGGTATCCTTATAGTGGTTGGCGTTGCCCTGGATACACTCCAACAGGTGGAGTCCCATCTCCTTATAAGACACTATGAAGGGTTCATGAAAAAAGGAAAGATAAGGGGTAGGAGGTGAGCAAGGTTTCCGGTAAGACCTGTATGATCCTTCTGGGACCTCCGGGTTCGGGCAAAGGGACCCAGGCTGAAAGGCTCAAGTCCAGTTTCGGGATACCCCATATATCGACGGGGGATATGCTCAGGGAGGCACTCAGGGATGGCACGGAGCTTGGCCTTAAGGCCGCCAGTTTTATGAGGTCGGGAAAGCTCGTGCCGGACGAGCTTGTGGTCGAGATGGTAGGGGAAAGGCTGAGTAGGGACGACTGTTCCAAAGGCTTTATACTCGATGGATTCCCCAGAAATATACCCCAGACCGAAGGCCTCGAGAAGCTGCTTGGGGGTTCCGAGGAAGCAATCGGCTGTGTTATAAGCCTCGATGTCGATGAAGATATTATAGTTGACAGGCTCTCCTCAAGGAGGGTATGTGAAGGCTGTGGCGCCGTCTACAATACGAAACTTAACCCGCCTAAGGATGATCTGAGTTGTGATCGCTGCGGCGGGAAGGTCGTCCAGAGGGAGGATTATAAAGAGGAGACCATAAGGAAACGGCTGCAGGTCTACAGGGAAGAGACAGCTCCCATAAAGGAATTCTATCGTAAGAAGGGAGTGCTCAGTGA
>CAZTBA010000001.1:0-65324 GCA_964611725.1 uncultured bacterium | reverse complement strand
ACTGGATATCTCACACTCAGTCTGAAGATCATGCTAATATACTCGACATCAACCTACTTTGGCTGCCAAAAGGCTGTCCTGAACTCAACCCTTGTGAGGATCTCTGGGGACATCTCAAGGATAACATTCCTGCCTGTGCGTCGCACGCAGACAGGGCTGCCAACCGGACTTACAAGACTATACAGGAGTTGGTAGAACGTTCGCAAAGATGGCTATATGACCTGACACCACAGGAAATCAAAACTAAGGCTGCTATTATGTCAAAATCTTTTTGGCTTTCCACTTAGAGATAAGAAGTCCAAGGGAGATTATCTATGAAGAAGAGATTTGATGCTGTAAAATTCCAAAGGAAGGTTCGAGAGGAGTTGAGCGAGAAATATCTTTCCAACCGTGAGATATTTCTTCATGAACTCAAGGAGAAATACGGTCACTTGCGAAAAAAGAAGGTGCCCTATGGGTGACCAAGAGATGGGAAGAAGAAATAATCAGAGGCTTGTGACTCATAGGGAGAACTTATATAGGGGGAGACTTCTCATTTCCTATGGCTATATATGTATTCTTTCAAAGCTAGGTTGTAAAATAGACAATATCACCTCTAACTGGTTATGAGTCGAACTTTTAGGAAAATAATTGATCTTGTAGAAAAGGGTGAGGTTAGAATATCCGACCATGGGTATAGCGAATTGGCCGAGGAAGGTCTTTTAGTAAGGGATATTATAAGTAGCTTAAGAGGTGGCAGGGTTGTAGAAGACTATCCTGAATACCCGAAGGGACCGTGTGTCCTCGTGCTACAGAGGGATAAAGAAGGAAATCCAATTCATGTGGTATGGGGTATCCCAAAGAACGCTTCCTCACCCGCTGTACTGGTTACTGCCTACAAACCTGACCGCTCGATTTGGACAGAAGATTTCATGGAGAGAAGAAGATGAGTAGAAGAAAGCATGCGAAGCTTGTACATGAGGGCAACTATGCTGCTGAGGTGGAGGTTGAGCTGATCGATTCGGATGAGGGATGGGCACCTTATCTGTCTCTTGAAGATGCAGAGAAATTGGATGATGTACGAGAAGCATTAAGGCGCGGGGATGTTTTGACGGCGAACAAGCTAGCTCGTGTCTATCATCTTATTCCTGTAACGGATTGAAATGTTACCTATCGAGGAGTATCAGAACATTTTCCTATAGTGGTGATGTACCTGGTGTTGAGGGTTTTCAGAAGTGGCTATTATGGCTGGCGGAAGCATCTCCATAGGCGAAGGTTGGCTGCATATGTGTGCCATTGAGGATCTGCTCTCCCGTAGGATTATAGGATGGGCGATAAGGCCATATCTGGCGGTTGATCTTGCGGCAGGCACTCTATATGGTCTGTGGGAGTCGATGGCCCGCGCAAAGAGTGATCTTTCATGAGGAAACCAGAAAGAACTCAACTGGGCTTCGATGATGAGAGGTAGTTAACCATGAATTGGACACTTCGCAAAAAGATACTGATCGGGTATGGAATAGCCCTCGTTTTAATAATTGTGGTCTTCGTATGGGCGTTCATAAATCTGATCAGTTTGGGCCAGGCTAGCGATGCTATCCTGAGAGAAAATTACAAGAGTATTCTTGCAGCTGAGAATATGATCGATGCGATCGAGCGGCAGGACAGTGCGATACTTCTGGTGATTCTTGGTTACGGTAGTGAGGGGACAAGGCAGTTTCACGAAAACGAGAGCCAGTTTTTGCAATGGCTATCTCGGGCAAAAGATAATATCACCATCGAGGGCGAAGACAAGATTATCATTACTATAGAAACGGGATATTCATCTTACATAGTTAATTTCTATGAACTCAAACTGCTCTATCAAAGCGAACCCCGGAAGGCTGCTGTATTTTATCATGAGACAGTTCTACCGTCATTTAAATCAGTCCGTGATGGATGCATTCGTCTGCGGGAGATCAACCAGGAAACCATGTTCGGAGCCAGTGATCGTGCGCGGTATGTTGCAAGAAGATCCCTATTGTCCATGGCTATTATTGGTTTAGCTGCTGTAGGGCTGGGGCTAGGATTTAGCCTGTTGCTGTCAAATATCGTTGTGAGACCGCTTCAGCGGATTGTGGAGGCAACACAGGAGATAGCTGAAGGCAACTATGAAGTCGAAGTGTCAGCCCGTTCTACTGATGAACTTGGACGTCTTGCCAAAGAGTTTAACAAAATGATCGGAAAATTAAAGGCATACCATAATCTGAACGTGGGACAGATTGTGGCGGAGAAACAGAAGAGCGAATCTATCATCCGGAGTATTGATGATGGTATCGTGGTGGTGGATGCTGAGTTCAAAGTAACCGACATGAATCCGAAAGCGGCTGAAGCACTTGATGTTGAACTGGATTCGGTACAGAATAAGCATTTTCTCGAAATAATCAAGAGTGAGGAGTTATTCAAGTACCTGAAAGAATCAATTGAATCTGGAAAGCCTCCAAGAATTGGGGAGGGTAAGAATACATTTACAGTGCAGCGGGACAATAAGCAACACCATTACCAGTTTTCGATCACGCCTGTCCATATAAAAGCCGGTTCTATACTAGGAGGTGTGTTGCTTTTACGCGATGTAACAAGCCTCAAGGAGCTTAACCGTCTGAAGAGCGAGTTTGTTATGGCTGTCTCCCATGAGCTGAGGACCCCGTTGACGAGTATGGGTATGAGCATAGACCTACTCATGGAAAGCGCTGTAGATAAGCTAAATGAGAAAGAACAAGAGCTACTCTCAGCGGCCCACGAGGAACAACAGAGACTTAGAACTCTTGTCGATGATCTGTTGGATATCTCGAAGATCGAGGCTGGCAAGATGGAGATGGAATTTGACCGTTTTCCTGTGAAAATACTATTTGAGAAGGCAATTGCGGTTTTGAAACCTCAGGCAGATGAAAAGTCTATTGAGTTCTCTTTTGAACTTCCGGAAAAGCTGCCCGATCTTAAGGCGGATGCCAACAAGATAACATGGGTGTTGACCAATTTAATATCTAATGCCTTGCGTTACACCAATAGTGGAGGACATATTCACCTTTCCGCTGAGCGAGTGGGTCCCCAGGCCCACATTTCGGTCAGTGACAACGGGATTGGGATTCCATATGAGTATCAGTCGAAGATCTTTGACAAATTTGTACAGGTTAAAGGTGACAAAGAGGCTGGTGGCAGTGGCCTTGGATTGGCCATTTCTAAGGAGATTATCCGCGCTCATGGAGGTACCATCTGGGTTAATTCAATCCCTGGCGAAGGGAGCACTTTCACTTTCACGCTCCCGATCGCGGAATAATCCCAATAAGGAGAGTGGAACTATGAAAGGTAAATCTGTTTTGATCGTTGATGACGAGAAGAACATTCGTTTGACTCTATCCCAGACCCTGGATTCTCTGGAGCTGGAAACAGATACCGCCGTAAACGGTGAGGAGGCACTTGCTAAGCTCAAAGAGAAAGAATTTGATCTGATTCTTCTGGATCTCAAAATGCCTGGCATAGATGGCATGGATGTGCTTCGCCAGGTTTGTGAGATCCGACCAGATATTCGCGTTATTATTATTACGGCTCATGGCACGATTGAGTCGGCAGTGGAAGCCATGAAACATGGCGCTGTGGACTTCATTCAAAAGCCATTTGCTCCAAAGGAGATTCGGGAGTTGGTATCCCAGGTGATCGATAGAGAAAAGATCGATGAGCGGAAAGCAGTAGATTATAGATCCTACATCGAACTTGCCAGAAGGTGTGTCGGAGACAGACATTTCGCTGCGGCAGTTGAGTATGTGCGTAAGGCCATCTCCCTCGACCCTGCCCGCCCAGAAGCGTTTAATTTCCTGGGAGCTCTTCTGGAAATTCAGGGGAAAATGCCTGAGGCACAGAAGAATTATCGGATGGCACTGACAGTCGATCCTAAATATGAACCGGCAAGAGAAAATCTTGACCGGTTAGTAGCTTGGAAGCCAAAAGGAAACATTATCTTAGGAAGGGTTAAAGAAGAAAAAAAGGAATGAAGGAGACTAGATAAATGTCAAATGACCAAAGCCTTTTCATAGTTATCGTAGGCTGTGGTCGTCTTGGTTCACACCTTGCCAACAGGCTAAGCCGAGAAGGACATAGCGTGGTAACAATTGATATTGATGAATCGGCTTTTAGTGCCCTTTCTGCTGAATACAGCGGATTTCGATTAGAAGGAGATGCAACGGAATTCGCTGTAATGAAGCAGGCTAAGGCCGATAAAGCAGATCTGGTTATTGCTACTACATGTGAGGATAATATGAACCTGATGGTTGCTCAGGTTGCCAAGAAGATCTTCCATGTACCGAAAGTCATAGCGCGGGTGTTCGATCCAAATCGGGAAAAGATATACAGTACTCTCGGTATCGAAACTATTTGCCCAACATTGATTGCGGGTGATATTCTCCTGGAATCACTTCTGAAATCGACATTTCCCATAGGGTGAAGAAACTGACAAAAATATTGGCAATGAATGTTGTAATTGTTGGTGGAGGAAAGATGGTTTATTTTCTCTGCCGTACGTTCATTTCTAAAGGTTATAAGGTCACTGTGATAAACCGCGACCGTGGTGAATGCACCTGGCTTGCCCGGCGTCTAAAAGCGACTGTTGTATACGGCGATGGGAGTGATCCTCAAATCTTGCAGGAGGCAGGGGCTGACACCGCTGATGCGGTGCTCGCAGTAACGCCAAATGACCAGGATAATCTTGTGATTTGCCAGGTGGCGGACATGCATTTTAATGTCTCTCGGACTCTGGCATTGGTGAACGACCCTGACAACGAAGAAGTCTTTCGGAAGCTTGGAATCGCAACCGCTTTTTCTACGACGCATATTTTAACTAGCCTGATAGAGCAGAGGGCTGGTCTTGACGAGGTTATCAATCTGATTCCGGTTGGAGAAGGGAAAGTTAATATTACCGAAATTGTGTTGAAAGAAACTTCTCCTGTGGTTGGGCGATCGCTTCGAGATATCGCATTTCCGGAAAATTCTCTTATAGCATTTATTCTGCGGGAGGAGCAGCCAATTGTACCAAGAGGGACAACCGTGCTTCGAGGTCAGGATCGCCTTATTGTCGTAACTTTGCCGAAAAATCACGGTGAGGTGCTCAAAATTTTGACCGGGGATATAGAAGAGTAGTGAGGAGCTTGCCGTGCGGGCGAACGTTAATCTTAAGCGACGTTATAGGGCAATTCTCTCCTACACAGGTCTGATCCTGTTTTTAGGTGGATTATTGATGTTTCTCCCACTTTCGGTTCTTGTAGCTTGGCCCGAGGAATGGGTATGCAGTACAGGGTTTGTTCTTCCAGGCATTGTGCTTTCGGGAATGGGCATCGGGATATGGAGAGTTTTCCGACCTCATAACCCTGTAGTCCTGACAGTGCAGGAAGGTGGTGTTATTGTCGTGTTGAGCTGGGTTATAGTGTGTCTGTTTTCAGGTTGGCCTCTTATAGTTATCCAAAAGCTTAGTTTCACTCAAGCTGTCTTTGAGTCTGTCAGTGGCTGGACAACGACAGGGCTATCCGTAGTTGATGTCAGTAGAGCAAGCCATATAATTTTAATTTGGCGCAGTATTATGCAGCTTGCTGGTGGCGCAGGGCTGGCTATAATCATGCTTGCCACTATTGCTGGGCCGATTGGTCCAGGGCTTACTACAGCTGAGGGCCGAAGTGAACAACTTGTTCCGCATATCCGACAGTCTGCCAAACTTGTTATGTTCATATATGTCGGATATGCATCGGTAGGTGTTTTGACATACTGGCTGGCAGGAATGGATCTGTTTGATGCTGTTAATCATGCGTTTGCTGCGGTTTCTACCGGTGGGTTTTCAACCTACCCTGAAAGCATTGGGCACTGGGATTCAGTTGTTATCGAAAGTGTAACTATACCATTAATGATTCTGGGAAACCTGAATTTCCTGACAGCATATCTGCTCTTACACGGAAATTTAAAGGCTGTTTACCGTAATGGCGAAACACGCTTTTTTGTAGTTTTGATTCCTGTCGGTGTGCTTATCTTGTCTCTAATGGTTTGTAAGGGAATCTATCCATCTCTGGTTAAGAGCATTCGGGTGGCTATATTTGAGACTGTCACGGCATTAACAACTACCGGATTCTCGACAACCGGATACGGGAACTGGAATTCATTAGGATTCTTCATACTAATAGTTCTAATGCTTATTGGCGGGGGAACGTGTTCAACTGCCGGTGGTATCAAACAATACCGCGTTTATCTACTGTTCAAATCCCTTCTGTGGGAAATACGCCGTTCGTTTCTGCCCAGAACAGCTGTGGTCGAGAATTACATCTGGCAAGGTGATAGGAAAGACTTTATCAGTGATGAGCGCATACGAAACATTGCCAATTTCTTATTCCTCTACCTCGCAGTATATACCATAGGCTCAGGGATTCTTGCTACTCATGGGTATGAATTGAAAGAATCGCTGTTCGAATTTGCTTCGGCATTAGGTACCGTAGGTCTCTCTGCCGGTGTAACAACTTCTTCCTCACCAGTTTTGGTACTTTGGACGGAAATTCTGGGTATGTTTCTTGGACGACTTGAATTTTTCGTAATTTTCGTTAGCTTAGGGAAAATTATTCATGATTCTTCCGCTATCCTCCGATAAAGGGTATACCACAATGATTGCTGTAACCGTGGTTTTACAGGGAGGGGCCACAATCCGGGAAACTCAGGTTTGGGAAGGCATGCCAGCATAGATGGGATTTTGATCTACGCTCACAATGAGACTATACAAAAGTAATAGTTTTGTATAATTTTACCCCTCTGAAAAGGGCCATTTTCCCTTTGACAGGGGCCTTTTTCTATGCTATAATTATACAAAAGATAAAAGTGTATAGGAAAAGTCTATGAACAACAAAGCACTTATCCCACAGAAAACTGCCCTCACAAAGGCATTCGGCATCGTCCCTTATCTTACCAGAGAAGAGGCTGATCTTCTAATTGAAGAGGCTAAGAAGGGTAGGAAAGGGGAGAGGGACTCCCTCCTGATACAGGTTTTGTATCAGACCGGCCTCAGGATCTCAGAGGCTCTCTCTCTATCACCATCCAAGATAAGGCAGTTTGAAGGCAGGCCGGCTTTGGAAGTCATCGGAAAGGGGAGAAAGCTCAGGATGGTTGCCTGTCCAGAGAGGCTTTCGGAAAAGCTACAGGCATATGCCTACCAGGAGAAGCTCGAAGCTCAGGATAAATTCTTTCCCATAAACCGTCAGAGGGCCTGGCAGATCTTGCGTGAACTGTCCCAGAAGGTAGGTCTCCCCAAAAGAGTCTATCCTCACCTCTTAAGACACTCAGATGCAATCGAGAGGCTCCGCCAGACCGGAAATCCAAAGACCCTGCAGCATCATCTGGGACACGCCTCAACCACAATGGTTATGAGATACCTTTCAACACTCACAAAAGAGGATTCTCTGAGGATCCAGCAGGAGGTTGACTTCGAGGAATAAAGTGGACAGACAAAAACTATGACCACGATTGAATACAAAATTCTAAGAGAATTTAGGAAACTCTCCCAAGAGGGGAGAGGAGAGGTTTTAGCCTACACGAAATGGATTAGGGATACGGAGAATCAGGAGAGATTAAGTGGGCTGAAGAGGAACGACCTGAAAAACAAGGTTCCCGGAGTTGTGGAAATTAGGGGAGGTTGGAAGAATATAAGATAAGGAGCATCATAGAGAATCTTCGAATAACAAAAACAGCCTTTTTGAAAATTCTCAGGGCTGTTTTTTGTTTTTCTTTGAAACGAAGGGTCTTCTGCTTATCTTCTTGCTGTGGTGAAGAGTTGAGCTTTTATTCCAGGGGAACTGAGAATTCAGGACACCAAAGAAATTGAGGTTGGCAAAGGGTGTGGAGGACAGGTTGCTGAGGAAGATAATCAGATCTAAACAGTGTTGCGTCAGGACATGCATTTGTTCATGCTTGCGTATAACGGAAGTTTACTGCTTGAATTTTACTGAGCGTCGTTAAAAGGGGGTTAGTGGAACAGTGGAAGATTACTTTACAGAATTTCAGGATCTCCTCAGGAAGCTGTTCCAGTTCGATACAGCCGATCTCGACTTTGGCATATATCGGCTGCTGAAACTGAAACGGGACGAAGTAGAGGTCTTTTTGAGCGAGCAATTGCCTCATGAGGTAGACGAGGCATATGCCAGTATCACAAAAGAGGAGAAGGAAGCGCTTCAAAGGGAGGTGGAGCGATTAGCGGAGCGTGCTAAAGAGGAAATTGAGCCGAATGCTATAACACTCACAGGAGAGGTGAAGCCTGAATATCACGAAAGTAACATCAGAGTAGTCCGGGAGCTCGTTGAAGAATATGAAGCCAAGCGTCAGCGATTGGAGACAGCCCAGGCCGGCGAAGCGCAGAAGGCGGAGGTTTTCAATCACCTTTATAATTTCTTTTCTCGCTACTACGAGGAGGGCGACTTTATTCCTCTCCGGCGATACGGTGCACGGGAGACCTACGCCGTACCTTATCAAGGCCAGGAGATATTCTTACACTGGGCCAATAATGACCAGCACTACGTCAAGACCGCTGAATACTTCAAGGACTATGCATTCAACGTAGACACTGTCTCCGGCCAGTATCGTATGCGCTTCACTCTTATGGAGGCCTCCGTGCCGAGGGATAACACCAAGGGAGACCGCCGCTATTTCTTTCCTCGTCCTGACTGCGCAACATTCGATGAATCAGAGCAACTGTTCATCTTGCCGTTTGAGTATCGTCTGCCCACTGGCGAAGAGATAGAAAAATATGGTAAGAACAATAAGGGACAGGAACAGATTCTGGAAGAGAGCCTCGATGCTATTTCCAACATCGTTCCAGTTGAGACGCTACGAGTAATCCTGATGAGAGACCAACGTAATGAAAAAGAAAGGGCTGATGGTAAACCGGAGCTACCCTTGTTGTTGACACGTTTACGTCACTTCACTAGACGTCAGACAAGCGATTATTTCGTTCATAAGAATTTGAGGGGTTTTCTCCATCATGAGCTGGGGTTTTATATCAAGGACCATATCCTACACCTGGAAGATATAGAAGGGGATATAGAATCTCGGCAGCGGATGATACGTGTGCTGCGCCGCTTGGGTGAGCAGATCATCGAATTTTTGGCCCAAGTCGAAGAAACACAGAAACGGCTGTTTGAGAAGAAGAAGTTCGTGCTACAGACCGATTATCTGCTTCCCATCAAGCATGTGCCTACAAAGCTCTGGCCTGAAGTGCTGGGAAACGAAGCACAGCGGACCGAGTGGCAGCACTGGTTCGCTCTGGAGCCTGAAAAAAACCTCTTTAACGCAAAGGGAATAGTCAATGAAGAGTTCCTGGTTACACACCCTACTTTGGTAGTCAACACACAGCATTTTGACCGTGATTTCGTGCTTAGTTTGCTTGAAGCCTTGCCTTTCGAGGACCTGGAGGAGGCCATGGATGGTCTTCTCATTCAGGGGGAAAACTACCAAGCGTTGCAGCTGTTGGAAGAACGCTACCGCGAGCAGGTGGAATGCATTTATATTGATCCACCCTATAACACGGGGGAGGACGAATTCCCATACAAGGATCGATATCAACATTCAAGCTGGCTCTGTGCACTTGAGGAAAGATTGCAACTAGGCCATATCTTGCTGTCTGAGGGAGGCGCTTGTTTTATAAGCATCGGAAACGAGGAATGCAGCAATCTCCGCCAGTTAATGGATGCTAAATGGGGCGCTGATTGTTTTAAGTCCGCTATTGTGAGACGCCGTGGGATCAAAAGCGTTCAAGCGCAATTTGACACTATCGATCGTCTGAACCAAGGGTATGATTATGTACTGATGTATTCAAAGAATCCAACTGCACAGTTCAAAAAGCTGATGGTACCGAAAGTATTGTCTGATGAAGAGGAAGAGGAAACGGTAGTAACTGGGGGATGGAACAAGCATTGGCGAGGAACCGACCGCCCCACTATGCGATACCCTCTCTTCGGTGAAACGCCAGAGACTGGCCAATGGCGTTGGGCCCCAGAGCGGAGCGAAAAAGCCATCCGGAATTACCAACAGCTTCTATCAGAATTGGCTACAGAAAACCCCACACAAGAAGCGATTGACGAGTGGGTTCGCGGAAAGGAAGAGCAAAGAGGGGAAAAGGTGGATCTACTGCGTCTCCCGAGTTCTGGGAAACCTGAGCACTATGTTCCTCCATCAGGTAAGAAACTGGCAAGCGACTTGTGGGTTGATGTAAAGGTTAACGGATCGCACCAGCTCATAGCCTTGTTCGGAGAAAAAGTTTTCGATAACCCCAAACCTGTTGATCTCGTTAAACGCATCTGCGATTTCCTTTGCGATCCTGAAGGCACAATTCTGGACTTTTATGCTGGATCCGGTACTACAGCAGATGCAACAATCAGCTTCAATCGTAAGAGTGAGAATGATGCACGGTTCATACTTGTTGAAATGGGATCATATTTTGATACAGTTATGCTCCCGCGAGTTGCGAAGGTTATCTATTCATCTGAATGGTCCAAAGGTCAACCCGGGCGTCTACCCACAGATGAGGAACTAGAACGAACACCTCGGCTTGTTAAAATACTGCGTTTGGAGTCCTATGACGATGCACTACACAACATCGTGGCTGAAAGCGTCTATGAACAGTCTCATCCTCGTGATAATGCATATAAGGAAGTTGTTGGCGAAGATGAATACCGGTTGCGATACCTGGTGAAGCTACCCCTTGACTCCAGCGACACCATGCTCAATTTGGCTAAACTGAATTACCCATTTGACTATACTATTGAAGTGTTAACCGAAGATGGTACCCACCAAAGGGGGGTAGACCTCATTGAGACATTCAACTACCTTTACGGTCTGCGAGTGAACAGTATAGAAAGGTGGGTGAACCCAGATGACATAAGAGGGAAAGACGCCTCAGGGCGGCAATACCAAGTCATTAAGACTACAAATCGGGATCAGGACAAGCGTATCATGGTCATATGGCGGGATATGAGCGACTTTGATCCTGGGCTGGAGCGTTCGTTCCTAGAAGCCAGATTGGGGGAACAGGGACAAGCCTATGATCAAGTGCTTATCAATGGGGATACAGCCGTACCAGGAGTTGAGTCACTTGACCCGATGTTCAAGATGCTTATGGAACAGAAAGAGGGGCGCTGATGAGGCTCGAAGAATACACAGTCTTGGCTCGGTATCTTCACCATTTGCTCGGGGCACAAAGTTTTGACGAGTTAAAGTCAATGCTGCGGCTCGCGGAAGAAGGACCTTCTGCTAATGGGCAGAGCTACTTCTTCGAAGAGCTTGTGAAACAAACGGGTCTCCTCCTGAGCGAGGATGAACTGCGGGTATATGACAAGCGGGTGATGGAATATGAGACGCGGCTTGTGCGTATTCGCTCTGAGTTTAAGGCTTTTCGGTACTTCCAGTATCTGGCCCTCCTCTACACCGAAATATTTCTTGATCGCCTCACACGAAATTCGAGAGAACTGCTTGCTGATCTGAATGTATTTCTCTGTGAGCTGCGGGAAGATGACTCGGAGCTGCGGGATTTCCCGGAGTTCGAGATGGACAACCTGCGGCGGCTGGCGTTTTTCATGGCCACAGGGAGTGGTAAGACACTGCTGTTGCATGTGAATGTGTGGCAGGTGCTTTACTACCTGGAACATAGCCGTCACCCGGAATCAATAGTTCCGCGGACGGACGGGTGGCGGACATTCGACAACATACTACTTATTACACCAAACGAGGGACTATCGCGGCAGCACATCACGGAGTTTGAAGCCAGTGGGATTGAGGCATGTGTCTTTATTGAAAACCCTACGGCATCGAGCCTGTTTGGGCCGGTAGTCAAGGTTATCGAAATCCACAAGCTATCTGAGGAGCCTTCGCGAGAGGGTGTCAGCGTTGTCTTGGACGACCTCGGCGAGAACAACCTCATTTTGGTAGACGAGGGGCACAAAGGAACCGGCAGTGAAGCTCAGGTCTGGAAATCACGCCAGCGCTATCTAAGTCGTGGCGGCTTCCTACTGGAATATAGTGCAACATTTGCACAGGCTATTGGTGCTGCGAGCCGTCGACGCGACCAGAAGGAGCTGTCACAGGAATATGGCAAAGCTATCCTGTTCGATTACTCCTACGCTCATTTCTACGGGGATGGTTATGGGAAGAAATTCAATGTCCTAAACCTATCGCGGGGTACAGCAGGTCGTGCTCATGAGTTACTGCTCGGAGGCCTGTTGACATACTATCAACAATTGTTGCTCTACGAGCAGAAGTCCGAGGAATACCGACCATACAATATAGAAAAGCCACTTTGGGTGATGCTGGGTAGTAGTGTAAATGCGATGTATATACGTGATAGTCAGCGGCGTAGTGATGTGGCGGAGGTTGTGGCATTTTTGCGGCGCGTCTTAGAGGAGCAGAATTGGGCCACGGAGGTCATAGGTCGTATTCTCAGTGGAAACAGTGGCTTTACTGATACGGAAACGGAGCTTGACCTGTTTGCACCTTATATCTCGCACCTGTACGGGAAAGACCCCGAGATGGTCTACGGCCAGATCATAGACAAGGTGTTCCATGGGGGAGGTGCTTTGGAAGTATGGGAGATAAAGAATGTCGAAGGGGAGTTGGGTCTTCGAGCTTCGGCAGGAGATTCGCAAAACAGCCCATATTTCGCTGTGATTAACATTGGGGATGTATCCGAATTTCGGAAATATCTGGACAGGCACCTGGACATAGAAGTTCAGGAAGACCGTTTCGTAGGATCGCAGTTTGAGCAAGTTAACCGTGCGGACTCACTGACCAATATACTGATCGGTGCCAAGAAGTTCATCGAAGGATGGTCGAGTTGGCGTGTATCGTCAATGGGGCTTCTAAATATGGGAAGAGGCGAAGGTCCACAAATTATGCAGTTGTTTGGCCGCGGCGTTCGCCTAAAAGGTAAGGACATGAGCCTCAAGCGGACGGAGGCGCTGCTGACGCATAATGGTCATCCGGAAGGAATTGAACACTTGGAGACATTGTACATCTTTGGCTGGAACGCTGACTATATAGACAGCTTCCAAAATATGCTCGGACGGGAAGATATCGGCAAAGAGTTCACAATAAATGTGGACCTCAGGACACCCTGGCCGAAAGATGACCTGCCAGTCCCGAAGAAAGAAGGTAGCTTTGACACTGGAGCTTTGACCTGGACTCTTGAGTCTGAGGGCATTACTGTCACAATAGATTTAGTGCCTCATCTGATAGGGTTGCGGGACAGTGTAACCGGGGGTGTGGCGACCCGAGGACGGGCAGGTACGGCTGTCGAAATTGATTTCTCTAGGACACAGTATTTAGACCTTTTGGACTTAGATCTCCTTTACGCAGATCTAGTACGCTATAAGCAAACCCGGGGCTATGGCAACGTTTATGTAAGACGAGGGGCGTTACCTGAAATACTTCAGAAACATTGCAGACTGCGCATACCTGAAGAGGATGAAAAAGTCCCGGATCACCTACAGCATGCTGCAGGGCAATTATTGAAAACTTATCTGGATCGCTTTGTCCGCTACAAAGAAAGAGAAGCTGAAAGTCAACACATCGAGCTAGGATGGTTGGAGGCGGATGAGCGCGTGCTCAAACAGTACAAGGTTCGGGTAAAATCAGGTGAATTTCTAGAACAAATAGAAGCGTTACTGGGGAGGGGTTTGGATCTATTTGATGCACCTGAACCTTTGCCAAGGTTTTACATCGATTGGCATCTCTTCAATCCGATCTTAGCTCAAGGTGGTAAGAAATGGCAAAAGGATGTATCAGTACGACCACCGGCACTCGTTCCCGCGGAAATTCAGCTAGTAAGGGACTTAAAAGCATTTTGGCAGTCAAATAGCAGTCAAATCCCGTTCAGTGGATATACCGCGTATCTACTTAGGAATTTCCCGAAGTCCGGCATTGAGCTTTTCCATCGCAGTGGGTTCTACCCGGACTTCATATTATGGATCAAAGACGAAAGCACTGGTAGGATCCATGTCCGATTTATCGATCCGCATGGGCTTCACCATGGAGGGTTGGTGGGAAACGAGGATAAGTTCGAAGCGCTGAGAAAGCTTTCAGAATTGAGTAATGCCCCAGCTTTTCAGACAAAGAGAATAACGCTTGATGGTTTTGTCTTAACTCGGACTTCGCTTGACGATATTCCTGATCGCGGCGACAGAGGTTGGATGGAGTTGGAAACACAATATCTCCTTATGCGACAGGAAGGAAACTACGCAAGGCGTCTCTTGACGCACCCGTAGATGCTCTCTGATAGAGGGGGGAAGTGAGTTAATAAAATGGACGCTATAATCTCATGCATTGAAATCCTTCGAGCAAAGTTGGATAGGCATCGAAAAGCTGAACTAAAGGAGTATCCAACACGAACAATATTCATAGATCCACTATTGGAAGCTCTTGGATGGGACTTGACGGATCCAGATGAAGTTGAGCTTGAGTATCCGACGATAGACGGAAAATCGGTTGACTATGCACCTAAAATAAACCGTAAGTCAGTTCTATTCATAGAAGCCAAACCATTAAATGATCCACTAACAGATGTTAAATCGATCACACAGGTAGTAGGCTATGCCGCCAATGCAGGTATTGAATGGTGCATTCTCACTAATGGTGTTACATACAGAGTCTATCACAGCACTGAGAAAGCAGAGGCCCCTGATAAGTTGCTTTTTGAAGTTTCTCTTGACCCAAAGGAGACTGAGGGTATGTCAGTCCAGCAGGTTGCAGGGCAATTTGCGCGTTTCTCACGTGATGCGATGGCTAAAGGTCTCCTTGACGAGATTGGGGAGCAGGTTTTCACTACAGGAAAAGTGAGAAAGGCTTTGGACAAACTCTTTATGGAACCTCCGGACACTCTAATCAGGCTTATACGCTCAACTCTTGGAAATGATAGCATTAAACCGATGCAAGTGAAAAAAGCCCTAAAGAGGCTATGGGCACAAACATCGGAAATAGAGATTCCTCCTAGTGCTGAAACTGGTGTAGAGTCTGTACCTCCCGGTAGAGCAAGAGGCAAAGAATACGGTGAGGAACATCATATAAAAGGGAGACCACAAGAAGTTGTGGAATTATTTCGAACAGTTGACAGGTTTTGTAGAGAGCTTGGCCCGACTGGTGTTCAAAAAAAGTATCTTGCTATGTATATCAGATATAGCTATGGTAAAGACATTTTTTGTTGTGTTCATATTCAAAAAAGTGGACTTCGAGTTTGGTTGAAGTTGAATTATTTGGATTTGGAGAGTCCACCTGAATATGCCCGTGATGTTTCGAAAATTGGGCACTGGGGAGTAGGGGACGTTGAGCTTGCAATTGACAGCCTTGAGAGGTTTCAAACTGCCAAGCTTCTGATACAAAAATCATTTGAAGAAAACAAATGATGGAATATATATCTGATCTCGGCCAAACTGTGAAATGTGGTTGAGAAGGATCGTCAAAAAAATTGACATAAAAAGACCTATCACGTCAAAACACTATTTTTTCAGTCCGAGATAAAACCCATCTCTTGGGAAGAAAGGCCCGCAGAGGGCAAATTTGGTGGCTGTAGAGGCGTTTCTGGAACTGGAAGATGTATTTTCGAAGAAGACTCAGGGCAAAATTCAATAAAGCCATTCGGGAAAAGGAGGCCGAGGGTGCTCCGCAAACGGTATAGCTTAATGTTGGTGCTGGCCATGATTGCATTTCTGGTCACCACCGGCTGTGAAAAAAGCGTAGTTGAACCCCAAGAAGGCTTCGGTGCAGCGAAAATTAGTGTCCGAATACCGAAAGCTGTTCTGACAACAGTATTGGCGAGGGTCGAAGCGTTGGTTACAGCGGCAGATATGGATACAATACGTCAAGATTTGGATATGCAGGGGGATTCACTGGCTGTGGGGATTGTAAGAGACATTCCAACAGGGCAGAACCGAGTGTTTATACTGAATGCATTTGATGCGGGAGAAATTCTAACCTATAGCGGATCGGCAACTGCCAACGTATTCCCTGGGGATACAGTTAGTGTCAATATTCAATTGGCACGGCAAACTGGTAGTGCAGAGATTATAGGAGTTTTTGTTCCACCACCAAAGGTGGAGGACGGGTTGGTGCTGTATTTGCCCTTCGATGCGGACTTCAAAGACTATTCTGGGAATGGAAATGATGGGACATCTCTTGGGAATGTTAGTTTTGGTGAAGGAGTTATAGGACAGGCCGCTTATTTCACAGGAAATTCAGATGAAGCCGTTTCGATCCCAGGATCTGCCAGCTTGGCTTATTCTGGGAGTGGCTTTACTTTGTGTGCTTGGGTGAAATGTGATGCGACCTTGGAGGCAGAATACACCATTCTTGGCCAAATAAGCCAGGATTTTGGTGGCAGGGATCCTTACAGCCTAAGGCTCGATTTTAGAAGGGGAAAAAGAGAGATAAGCCTCATAGTAATGGACGAATCCAATAACCACACGAAGATCTATGCAGAAATACCAGAAATTTGGACCTTTGTCTGCGGAGTTTATAGAGATAAAGAACTAGAAATCTATATCAATGGTATCTTAAAAGCACAGACCTCCACACCGATTATCCCAGAGGTTAGCTCAACGTACATGGTATTGGTTGGTAACACTGCTATAAAGCCTCCATTTGCCCCATATCCCTCTTTAACTGGAGCTATGGACGACGCTCGCATATACAGTCGTCCATTGAGTGAGAAAGAAATTGTGGCTCTCTACGAAGGTGGAACAGGATAATAGTCTTATGATCAATTACCATTTGATTCTATCGATAGTTTTGCACGGGTGCTGAGAAAGTGAAGCTAAGCAGTAGTTGGACTGTGACAATCATTGGAACAGAAAACAACACTAACGGGAATCCAATCTTACAGGTCTCCCACAGAAGACCTTTTTGGCCACACAACGTGCATTGGTCAACTCAAAAGTACTCTCACGCCTGGGTAAACTCTGGATTTTTGGCTGCGAAGCAATTTCCCGGGGCCGACAAACTCGCTCAACGTGAAAATATGTCAAAAGGCTTGATTGAATATAAATCATTGTTAAATAGGAATTAAGTGTCTATCAATTGATCTTAACGTTGTTTATTGTTCCGTTATTATCCAAACTCCTATCCTGGATCGCATTATATCTGGCAGCAGAAAATGGGAATTTTCCATACTTAGGAAGGCAAAGGCTGTGAGGCCTTATTCTAATCCTTTATTGAACAGTTGAGGAAGGAATTCTGACCAAATCTCAAATAAATTCCGTTAGTTCTGTCCAAACCTAAACTCCTGGTGGTGAAGCTTTATGTCTAAGAAGCAACGTGAGTCATTGGAGATCCTTGTCACCCGAAGAGATGTGGATAATCTTAACTTTGTCGTAATGCAGAAGGGATCATCAACAACCTTTCTTGACACAGATTGTCCGGTTAGATCAGATCTTATAAGGCAACTTTGTGAGAAAGCAACGGAAACAATGGGTAGCTTTAATCTCCAGGAAACTTTAAGAGGTTTACCCTCGGACGGACTAATGCAGGAGACAGGCGAAGTTTTAGGGGAGATGAAGACTGTTGGTAGAGCTATGTTTAACCATTTCTTGCCGATCCATCTGAAAGAACTTCTTGGAAAGGGCAAAAACACAGATCTTTCACTTTGGATTAGTTCAGAGTCTGGTAATCTCCTTAACATCCCTTGGGAACTTCTGTTTGACGGAGAAGAGTTTCTCTGTCTCAAATTCAATATGGGTCGATATATTGGTACACCTGTCAAGAGCAAGGTAACCGAAAAGAAGGTATCCCGGCAGAAATTGAGGATGCTCATTATTGCTGATCCCACAGGTGGTCTTGGTAAAGCAAGAAACGAAGCTGAGAGTATCAAACAGGAGCTTGAAGAAGCGGCAGCGGAAGGGGAATGGCAAATTGAAGTAAAAACCTTAAGCGGCAAGCGTAATTTGTCTGATCTTATCTGTGAGGTTGGTGATAATTACCATATCGTGCACTTCATAGGCCATTCTGTCTTTGATCCAGAGGAACCTGAAAGAAACGGTTGGGTCCTGTCAATGAAAGGTGGAGAGGTAGAGGAGATATGCCCTTGTTTTGAGATCAGTAATATTTCTCCAGCACCTCTTTTTGTGTTCTCAAATTCCTGCGATAGTGGTACTATGAAGGATTATAAGAGGACCCATTCTAACTGGGAGGAACAGTTTATATATGACGCCAAGTCATTTGGATTGGCCAGCGCTTTCGCAATGTCAGGTGTGAAGCACTACATCGGAACCTTCTGCAAAATACTCGATAAACCAAGTGCACATTTTGCTGTGGAATTTTATAAGAGCCTTTTTTCAGGCAATAGCATGGGCAGTTCTCTGAGAATGGCAAGGAAATCTATTCAGGATTCCTACGGTTTTGACCAGCTCTTCTGGGCTCCTTATATGCTTTATGGTGATCCTGCGTTTACCCTGAAGCCGCTTACTCGAAGAAGGAAAAGGGCTGCTGGACAATTGTCCACATTGAAAAAGATTATAGCAGCAAAAGATAACTGGGTAAAGAGAGGTTGTAAATATCCTGGGATTGATAAGGGAAATCTGTTGGATCAGGCACGCCGTGTTATGGAGGGTGGGATAGAGATTGATGAGCAGTCCTTGACTTTTCTCCTGCTTGTATCAATTCACAACGGCTATGAGATGCGATATTGGGCAGAGAAAAATAGCGGCAACACCTGGGCTATACATTATCTTGCTGATGCACTTTGTGTGGGATATACAAGGCCGCCCTTACGTGCTGCCTTTATACTCCAGCTTTTTGATAAAGAGCACATAGGAAAAGCCCTTGAAAAGCAACTTTCCTCTTCTTTTACTATCGACCAGACAAGAGAATTGGCAGGACATGTTTTAGCAGACTCTGTGGCCCAATATATCTTTCGTCTTACGAATTTAACCTCAGACTCAGGTATAAAAGCAAGGTATAGGCAGGTTTTTGAGCAGCTAAGAAGAGAGTGGGCTGATACAAAGTGGTTCCGTGAGGGGAATTAAGGTCTCAAATAAACTCGACTATCAACGCTTTTGCTTTTAGAATAGGTGATCTGTCTTTGGAAAAGGGGAAACGATAAAAGTAAGAGAGAATTGTAGAATAGTATTCTATTTTGTCAGACTTTTGGATTTCTGAGAGGGTAAATTTGAATCTGCCTTTAGAGAGAGATTTTGAGCTTATTGATCAGACTTTCAGTGGTGATTGTCAGGCCAAAGAAGCTCTGTTACAGAAGTATCAGGGATATTTATATGTTGAAAGGTCGATTGAGCGATGTGGGAATGGCGACAAAAAGGCAAAGGATGAACTTTGGGAAGCAGTTCAAATCAAGGACATCCTCGATCGCTGCCTTAATAGAGATGAGAAAGCCTGGGAGGAATTTGTAAGTCATTTCCAAAAACTTATTTTGTCAGCGGTTTGGAAAATATATCAGGATCAGAGTCAAGAATTTATTGAAGATATTGTAGGAGAATTCTATCTTGAAAAGTTAATTAGCCATAATTTTAAAGGACTTAGAGAATATGCCTGGACAATCAAGTTTACGACCTGGCTTTACCAAAGGGCAAGGTGGTTTGCTCTGGACGAAAAGAAGAAAATTGCACGGCGATTGCGAGTTATGAATGACTACGAGCAAGAATCGAAGGAAAAACAGACCTTGATCGATATTGAGGAGGATGTTGGCAAAGAGGAAAGACTATTTGACCTCCTGCATAAAGCAATGAGTAAATTAGAGCCGCTTCAGCGAAGGATATTGGAACTCCACTACGAAGGGAAGAAGAGCTATAAGGAGATCGCCTTAGGGCTTAACATACCGGTAGGAACTGTTGGTTCTCACCTTACACGGGCCAGAGAGCAGCTTAAGAAGATCATGGGTAGAGGGGGTGAAATACTTGGACAACGTCGATATCGATAAGCTCCTTAGAGAATATGCTGAGAGGAAAACGTCCTCAGAGAAAGGGATATTTTGCCTTACTGAAGAGGAGATTGGGCAATATGTCGATGGTTTCCTTGAGGGGAAGCACCGGGATCTTGTAGAAGCACATATAGAAACATGTGAATACTGTAGGGGAGAGGTGGAAGTCCTCCAAGAAGCTCTAAGTCATATAGCTGAGATTTCGGTTGAACCGGCTCAGAACGTGAAGATTATGGGATTGATTAGGCAGGCACTCAACAGAGAGAAAGAAAGCTCTTTTCAAATAGTTATTGGTATTGTAGACGGCCTTTTAAAGGTAATCGAGACTACCGGTGAAGTTGTCTTGGGAGGCGGATTAAAAGAGCTTGAGATGGTGCGTGGAGCACCGGTTCCATCGGGTGGCCTTGAAGGAGTCAAAAAGAGGCTTGGTGATTATCTTGTTCAGGTAAGGGTAAGTAAAAAGACCCTGGAGGAATTAGAAGTCAGAATCTATATAAAAGACTTCCAGACTGACCAGCCGGTCCGAGGGGTTGATGTTTGGTTCCAGGAGACAGGACAGGTAAAGAAAAACGCGGGACGAACCGACCGGCATGGTCGAGTAACTTTCCGTGAAATGAAATTTGGTTCCTATACATTCATGATTGAAAAAGAAGGTGAAAGAATTGGTGAGGTTGCTCTCACGATAAGGGACCTTCCTGTTGAGGAACGCCTTATCGACGTGAGGAAGACCATCGATCATGGAAACTATGTGATTGCCGAGGATTTACTTGCCTCTGTGCTCAAAGTTGAACCTGAAGATTCAGAAGCATTGCAGCTTCTGGCTGTGGTGAAGACTTTACGTGATGTTGATCCTGAGCAATATAAAGCTGGCCTCCAGATCAGGGGTTACCAGCCGGAAGCGGCTCCTAAGGCCATTATTAAGGACTTCTCAGAGGATATTGAGAGCAGAATTGAGTCCTACAACCCGATGTTAGCTGATGTAGTGAGAGGCATTGGACATATCAAGAATGGGCAATATGATCAGGCGTTACCTGTCTTTGAGCGGCTTACAAGAGAGCGCAGCGGTTGGTATGTTGGCTATGCAGGTGTAGGAATGGTCTTAGAATACGGGCGTGATCTTAGCGAGCTTCCTCCCAAAGATCTTGAAAGGGTTATAAGTAGCTTTGAAACCGCTAAAACACTAAACCCCACCCTCCATCCCTTAAGAGATTTATATGAAGTGGCGGTAAAGGCAAAGACAAAAAAACTGGCAAGGGAGCTTGAAGAAGAGCGAAAGAAGAGGCTGGAGATTTTAGAAAAGTTCATTCTTCCTAAGATTGCCAGAGATCTGGTCTCTCTGGTGAAGAGGGTAGGGAGGATTGAGAAGAAGGTAGAAGATATAGACGCTAAGCTCACTGAGATCAGTGAACTTAAGAACCTTTTCATTGTTAGGGATGCAGATAAAGCTTCTGAAGAGGATCTTCAGCAGAAAAGCGACGGATTTAGTAGGCAGGTTAAGGGAATTGCTGGAGATCTTTGCAGAGTCTATCAGGAAGATTATCAAAAGACTCAGGAGATAGTAAGTCTAGGAGTTGGTGGAGAAGATAATCTAAACTTTATGGGAGAAAGCGGTAGAACTCTGGTTTTTGGGGAATTCTTATATAAGATTCTAAAAAACGTTAAGGCTAAGGACTATGCTGCTGCTGCTGCAATGTATAGCAAAGCTGTGGAACATTTTCTAAACGATAAGATTGTTTGGGCAGTGGACAGGTGGCTCAGTTGTCGAAGGGGAGATAGAAATAAGATTGAGAGTATACTAATTAAAGACTTCGAAGAACAAAGAAAGTCAGGAGTCACACTAAAAATTCTCCAGAACTCCAAAGGTCAGTTTGTCTTAGCCGGTGAGAAGTCTCTTACACTTCACGAGCTTGCCAATACTTTTGCTCAAGCCTCAGGTGAGAGATCAAGGGAAAAATGGGAAGTCTATGGGAAGTTGTTTGTTTTTGTTCATAGAAAGTCTGAGCTTTTCTTTGAAAAAGGTTTCCAAAACAAATTGCATATGATAGTACAAAAGTATCGAAATGGCTCGGTGCATTCAAAACCACTTGAAAGGCAGAAAATTGAAGATTTCCGGGACCTTCTTTTCCAGAGAGAATTTCTTAGAACAATAATTGAGGAGTTAATGTAAGAATAAACGTCATAGGCTGTTTCTTTATAAGGCTTCCGAAGTTTTTCGGAAGCCTTTTTCTTTCTGCAAGAAAAAAAGCAAAGTATCGTTACATATACAAAGTAGAGAATAACGAGATCAGACACCAACCAGATTGATGCAAAAATATGCTCTAAGGTGACTGCAAGAAAAATTCCAATCTGTCGTTATATAGGGTAAAAGGAAAATCATTTGAAAGGAGGTGAGAAGCTAATGGGAAATTCTAAGATGGCCAGTGTTAATGAGTTCCGGATGGTAGGAGATGGGTCTTTTACCAGCCAAAGAGGAGTATTGCCAGAAGAAAGGAGAAATGATATGCGCATGTTTACCGAATCAAAGTTGGAAAAAGCAGTAGCCTTTATCGAACTATACAATATAGAGGCAGGACTACGAGCCCTGGGGCGTCGTCTGGATCCATTCAGATTCAGGGACTACCTGAGCGAGGGTAGGCATCTACTGGAGGCGTTCGTCTACATGGGAATTGATCCGAGGCAGGTGGAGGAAGGCGAAGCCAAAGCACGGTCACTGAGGAGCGGAGGCTTCATCGTCCGGTCAAAACTTGCCAAGTTTGTTGAAAACGGGAAGCTAAAGTGTAACTTCGATGTCGCTTTAGCCCTGGATGCGGCTGATTACACAGACAAGGTCAAGCCAGATATTGCCATAATCGCAAGCGGTGATGGCGATTACGTCCCCCTTGCAGAGCGGTTGAGGATGAGGGGGATCAGGGTGGAAGTTGCGGCGACGCCGGCGGCGATCTCGCAGGACCTTATGGAGGCAGTGAACTCGTTCATTGACCTCAGCCAGATGCCGGATGAGGATGAATCGGTGATTGAGGAAGCGGTAGCAGAAACTGTTGAAACAGTAGAGGAGGTGTAAAATGGCAACAGCAATCATTAATGGTAGAAGGGTCAGCATACCTTCAAATACCTCTGAGCAGGAGATCCGCGAATTTGGCGGGATCGAGGACGGGCGGATTGTGGTCAATAAGACAAAGGAGGGTAACTATAGCCTCAAACCCGGTTCCAAGGTCCATGTGAGAGACGGAGACATGTTCGTGGACTCTCCAAAACGCATCAAAGGTTGAGGGTTAGGGAGTAGGATGGCCGAAGAAGGCTATCCTGCTCCCTTCAAAGGAGGTGAAAGTAAATGTCAATTTGGGAATCATTATTTGGTTCTGGTAAAGTGCAGCCAGGTCGACGCAAGCAGCGGATTGACAATGAGATCTTGATGATCGCACCACGCTTTGCAAAAGCCGGCGGTGTGTTATACGACGAAGAGAATGGGGACTGGCTTGTGATCCCCAGATATGCCCTTCCTGAACGCTGGCAGAAGAGATGGTGCAAGTTGATGATAGTCTTCCCGGAGGGCTATCCAGACACACCGCCCATAGGCTTTTACCTTAACAAGAAGTTCCAGCTGACCGGAGGAGGCTCTGACAGCCATCTGACAGGCAGAAGCTATCATGGAGCGCCAAATTTAACAAAAGCGGGGTGGTATTGGTACTGTGTGCGTATTGCCTCTGGCCAGGGAGGCTGGAAGGCTTCAGCAGATTACCGACAACCAGATAATCTGTGGACTTTTCTTAACATGGTGAGGGAAACTCTAACGAATGATTAGGAGACTATGCCGATGCCGAACAAGATCATATTGACAGAAAAGATGGCTCAGAAATTGAAAGATCATCTCTTCAGTGATAGAGCGAAAGAACAGATGGCTATCATACTCTGCGGCATAAGCAAGGTGGGAGGTGAAGTGCATCTTCTGGGCAGGCATTTTATCCTGTTTCCCAAAGATGCATTTGTTGAGCAAAGCGCTGGCCGGTTGGAGCTAAGGGATGAAATCAACCAACATATACTAAAAATGGCCCATCGGGAGGGGCTTTCACAGATTGACTTCCATACGCATGTGTCCAACAGCCCTGTAGTGAGATTCTCGGGCATTGATGATAGCTATGAAAGGGGAATGGCCAGCTATCTTGGCAGGAAAATACCTGGGACTTTATACGGCTCTGTGGTAATGACAAGAGAGGCATTAGATGCAAGGATCTGGAGAATACATGCTGGCGGTCCTGTAGCAGAAAAGGCAGATGCTGTAAGGTTTGGCTCATATGAAGAGGTGAGAATCAGGGATGGCAATGAACCGGGTAGAGAAAAGTCTGATGAGGTCTTTTCCAGGCAGGTTATGGCCTTTGGAGAGGCTTTTCAGAAGCGTTTGAGCGAGCTTCGCATCGGCCTTATCGGTCTGGGTGGAACAGGAAGTGTGGTATGCGAAGAATTGACACGTCTGGGCGTAAGGAAGTGGGTCCTTGTGGACAACGACAGGGTAGAGAGGACAAACCTCAATCGCCTTTTAGGAGCAACGAACTGGGATGCCAAACGAGGCACGCCAAAGGTAATAGTTGCTGCGAGAAATATCAGAAGGGCTGCGCCTGAGGCTGAAGCTGAGATACTGGACCAATCGCTCTTTGACAGAGAATCCATAGATGCCCTGAAGGGATGTGACCTTCTTGTCGTGTGCACGGATACACACGCAAGCCGCCTGGTTTCTAACCGGCTGTCGGCGCAGTATCTGATCCCAATAGTTCACGTTGGGGTAAACATAGATGTGGACAGTGAGGGAAATATCAAAGACATAAGCGGAGAGTGCGTGATCCCACCGGTAGGGGAGTGGTGTCTCCAGTGTGCGTCCATTTTCGATACCCAGATGGCAAGTTGGGAACTATCCAGTGAGGAGGAGAGAAGTTTACTCATCAAGCGGGGCTATATACGCGATATGCCCTCGCCTGCGGTCTATCATATCAATGCCACCATGGCCTCACTGGCTGTGGCAGAGATCCACAATGTCGTGTACCCGTATAGGAAAATCCGCAGGTACGTGGCATACGATCAACTCAAAGGGGAGGTGATGCATATAGAAGTGTCTACAGATCCTTCCTGCCCGATCTGCAGTCCAGAAGGTGTCCTGGGGCTTGGCGATCTGGAACTGGTTCCGGATTACCTCAAAGCCGTCAGGGGAAATCCGAGAGCCATCCCTAAGGCCACTGATATGGAAGCAGGAAGCAAAGTGGTGGAAGTGGAAGCAGAGAGCATTAAATCGTAACATTAACCCAGGAGATAAATCATGAAACCTCAAGATGCAAACATCATGTCGCGGAAGCTCATATCAGAAATCACCCAGTTGGCCAGATCCTATGGCAAGGATCTCCCTCATCCAGAGGATCACTACCAGCACGACTTTGCGATGATGCTGGGTTTCGATGACCTGAAAGGCTTATCCGTCAAGTTCTTCCAGGAGGTAAACGGAAAGCAGGTCGTCAAAGCTGAGTACAGTTATAACTTTTCTGCAAATGGCAACGGTCAGAGGTTCAGCCTGGATACATCGAACGGCATTGCCATAGTGCCCATAGAGCCACCGTTTGATATGAACATCGTTATAACCCGAAATGGGAAATCAGGATTCTATCACGATCAGCTCTGGATCAATTGGTCAAATGCGCCAACTTACCACCGTCCTCAAGGCATCAGCAGGGATGACGGACACTTTGCCAGAAAGACCGGAGGAAGAGGGAGCAGAGAGGTCTTTGTTGCCGACCAGGGTGTGCGTCGCACCGGTAGGGTGAAGTTCTACAACCCGGTGAGAGGATTTGGGTTTATCATACAGGATGGGACTGGCACAGAGATCTTCATGCATAGATCTCAAGTGGCAGGGTCTTTAACGCCGGGTATGCAGGTAAGCTTTATACCGCTCTATGCAACAGGTAAGGGCATCCAAGCCCAGGCCGTGCGACCCATATAGGTTGAGCTATAGCGAAAACATACCCTCAGGAGGCGGGAAGTATCTCGCCTCCTGAATTCACACAAGGGGCAAGATGTTGATGGAAGATCGACTCATAAGCTTCATTATAGCGGTTGCCTTCTTAGTGATTGCATTCCACATCGCCCGGGGACTGATACCGGGATTTGTCAAGCATCGCCTAATCAATCCACTTCTAAACCTCTGGCGAAGGCCCATGCGGAATAGGGGAATGTTGTTCCGAATATGGTTCTTCTATGCGTTATTCGTGATGGGAGTAGCTATTAACCTGATATTTAGTAACCAGATGACAGCAAAGAATATCCTTGTAGTTTTGCTTTTGGCTCTGCCCATCTACACTGTGAAACAGTTGTTGGATGCAAGAGAAAGGAGAAGGCAAGAGTATGACTAATACTGATAAAGGGACATTTTCACCGACACCCCGGGATGCGCTTATCATCTATAGGATGCTCCAGACGGGATATTGTACACGCCAGCAAATACAGCGTCATATCTTTGGAGAAGGGGACAGCGCAAATGTCTCGATGTCCAGGCGCTGGGCTTCCATGCTTAAGCTGGGCTATATAAGGGAGAAAGACCGGCTATTTTACGCCACAGCTCTGGGCGTGCAAGAAGTGTTGATGAAGGTGTTAAGTGAAGAACCTGAGGATCTGTCGATGGTGGATCATGGCCGGATCCCAGGACCTCCCAATCCAGGCAATACAAAGCTTCTGTTTGAGCATCACAGATTAACCGCCGAGGCAGTGTTCTACTTCATAGAAAGATACGAGGGGTTAACGCAGGTGAAGCATTTCTATGTGTTACCGACACCAAGGCTATGGGGTGGAAGGATCAAATCGGATAGCGCTATACTCCTTATCTATGAGAAGGGTTACTTCAGCCTGTTTTTGATCGAGGTCGAGGTCAACAATGCCAAAGAAGATGTGAAAAGCAAATTGAACCAATATAAGCGGTATAAAAACACCGGGGCTTTTAAGCAGGACTATCAGGATCAGTTCCAGACTCAATACAATCTTCCTGATCTGGAGGAGCCTTTTTTCAGGGTAATGGTTATATACGCAAATGAGAAACGCATGGGAGAAACGCTTAAACTGGTGTCCTCTACAAAAGAAGATGATAGAGGAATTGGGGGTGAAAACCTGTTTCGCTTTACTACAGTGGCTGCAATTATGAACCGGGATGAACGTAAGCCCATATGGATAGGGCCACAGGACAAGGTGGCTGGAAAGGTAAGGAAACGCTGGGAGGTGGAGTAAATGAAGCTACGGAACAGACGGCATCTGATCTCCGTGGGGTATTTCATCATTTCCAACGTATTTCTGATGATAGTAGTGCTAATAATAGGCTCATCGGGAGATGACACGAACGATGCCATAGGTCTGCTCATCATTGGAAACCATTTCCTGGTTTTTTTACATCCTGGCTATAGAAGGGCAATACAGCGGCTGTTTATTTCAACGGAAAGGTGTTACAACTGTGGCCTGGAAATCGATCTGAATGGGTTATGGCATTGTCAGTGTGGTTCAAACACTGTCAGGCATATCCTCTCCCGATGTCGAAGCTGCAAAACCTACACACACGAAATCACGTGTCCACAATGCGAGGTGACCATAGATGTCTAAAGCAACTCTCCTTAAAAGCGGAAAACCTCCACTCAGAAGAAGAGTGGAGATAGAAGAACCAGGCTCCCTGTGGGAGCGGCATGAGCGAAAATTGGATAGCCTTTTGAGCAGGGATTCAGGGTCTATTACCTCAATGGAGGAGCTGCGGGAGCTCAAGCGTTATTCAGAGCTAAGGCGTGGCCAGGGTAATCTAATACCTTTTTCTTATCCCATACACTTAGAACCTCCCTATGAGCCATTTCGCTCTACTGAGCTTAATGATGCAGATAGATACGTTTTGGGTTACACAGGACCGATCCGTCTTTCACCAATTTCGAGACTCTTGAAGAAGAGAGAGATTGTTCCCGTGCACTTTAGGGCCAGGCCATATAATCCCATGCCGTTGCGATTTATCAGGGCAATTATGTTTGAGGAGGATGTACAGCCACAGAACACTTTGGGCGTTCTCGTGGGGCTGTCAAGCGACTACATTACCTCATTCGAAGTGATAGCCGATCATGACGAACTGACCCTGCAGATTGCCTGTCCGGAGATTTTCCTGAACATCCTTATGGGGCTTTTGTATACCCAATACCCCAAAAGCCAGTTTGAGATATCGGGAGAGGATATGCTTGGGAATGTAATCCCTCGTTATATCTGGTCTTACAGCTTAGCTGACTCCCATCTTTTCCCGCTCCGTGATGCGCTTCAGGGAGAGGATCTCCTGGTATATCTTGCAGGAGTGATGGAGGTGCTGACAGAGCAGGAAGTAGCCATATTGCAGATACTGGTGACAAAATGCAGAGGGGACTGGACAGCAAATCTCAAGCAGGCGGTGATGGATGAGGTAACAGGCTTCCCGAGAGAAGCAGAGATAGATCTTAGGGCAATAGCCACTGAGAAAGCCCAGGAACCTTTCTTTGCCATTCAGGTTCGCACAGCAGGAAGCTCTGCAGAGGCGATGTATCGGCTTTATAGATACCTTGAGCTATTTAACACCGAGTTCCAGAGATTTATCCCTGTTGAGGAAGGGAGCCATCTCTGGGAACTGATTCGAGGAAGGTTGAGCTACCGGTATGGCGCACTCCTAAACCCCACGGAACTTACTGGTCTAGTTCACCTGCCCACAGCAAAGGTGGAAAGCGATAAGCTTAAAAGAGTGAAGATCCCACAGGTGGGAGCACCGACGGATCTTTCCGAAGGGGTATTAATTGGTGTCAATAGGTATAGGAATCAGGAAATACCGATCCGGATCTCTGACATTAGGCTTAACAGGCATATGCTCATAGCCGGGGCTACAAGAATGGGCAAGAGCACGCTGGGAACCCACCCGATCCGGGATGTGATGGACAGAGGAAAGGGGATAGCACCCTTTGATCCGAAGGGAAGTTTAGCACGAACAGTCCTGAGGCTGGTTCCAGAACATAGGGTAGATGATGTGATATATTTCAGGCCGAATGACCGTGATTATCCTTTCGCTCTCAATATCTTCCAGCTTGGCAAACACCGGCCCAGGAGTGATGTCATCCAGGATTTTATAATGCTTGTGGATAAAATCACATTTTATAGAGGCGATCCTTTGACTGCCAGGATGATAAGGATTCTGAGAAACGCTATGCTTGTCTTCTTCGAAATCGAAGGAGCTACATTGAGAGATATCACAAGATTTTTGGACGATAAGGAAATCCGGAAGGAGACCTTAAGCCAGCTCGATCCAGAGAAGAACCGCCACCTTATACGCTTCTGGAGAAGTATAGATGAGCGCATAGATCCGAGGTTAAGATATGATGTCTCCGCAGAGGGAGTTATAAACAGGTTGGATCAGTTTGTCGGGGATGAACTTATAGGCAGGATGCTCTGTCAAAAGGAGTGCAAATTAGATTTCGAGGACATTGTCACTAACAATCGCATCCTCATAGTGGATCTTTCAGACATCGGCCAGGAACGTAGGGCAATCCTGGGTAGGATGTTAGTCACAGAACTGGAACTCTCAGCAATGAACCGCCCTGTCGAGAAGCGCAGCGACTTTTATATCTTCTTAGACGAGCTGCAGGAGTACCTGACCCCGGCGATCACGGACATCCTCTCGATGGGAGCAGAATACGGCATCAGCCTCATCATGGCCCATCAGAACATGGCCCAGATCCCAGCGGAAATTAGAAGCTCAATTTTTGGCAATGTTGGCACAATTGTGAGCTTCCGCCTGGGAGCTGAGTATGCTTCGCTCATGTCCAGGCAGTATGGAGAGAAGTTCCAGGCCAAACATTTCACCCAGCTACCACCATATGAAACTTTGGTCAAGGTAGACGAACATACCTTTACAATGTCAGCCCTGCCTCCAGAATGGGAGGAGGAAGGCTTCGATATGCCTGATTTCAGCCAGGAGATAATTAAGCGTTGTAGAGCCAAATATGCCACCCCAATTGAGGAAGTAGAGGCAGAATGGAGGATGGATGTTCCAGGGGTGGAAAAGGTCAGGAAGCCACCAGAGGAGCAACTAAACATCCAGGGAAATCTAAGCTCAGAAGAGAAGCAGAAGCTCTTCAGGGAGATCGTTGGGGAACTGACTAAGTCCGAGTAAGCAGATGGCTATCGAAATATGATTTAGAAAACTCACATCAGAAAAAAACAGCCTCTCAGAATATCTGGGAGGCTGTTTTTTTAAGGGGAGGGAGAGATACCCGCCCGCCCACCCCTAAAGGTCCTTAGAGTCGCCCCAAATCCCTATTCGCCAGGGGTTGTTAAGATATACACACAACCGCCTGGCTCATTGACGGAATTTGGGGCTTTATTTGTACCATTGTGGAGAGTGGCGACTTCCAGCCTTCTTCCAGTATACCAAAAAATCTGAAAATAGTAAAGGCATTAACCTTGACAATTTCCAGAGTTTTTTGGTCTCCTTCCAGTGCAGCTGGAAGTCGCCAGCACACTTTCGGCAGCACTGAGAATTAAGAAGCTGGAGAAAGGAGGTGAGTAGTATGTCCATACTTCTCTTTGTACTCGGTATAGGACTTGTTGTAGCAGTTCTTATCAGTATTGGCGAGTATCTGATGAATATTCAGGATGAGAAAATCCGTTTGGCAAGGATAAAACGCAGGATAAGGAACGGTTGAAGCAGGGCACAGGCAACCCTATCCTTAAAGGTCGAACTCTAAGTAGTTAAAGCCGCTCCGTGCCCGCTTATTTCATTATAGCATATCTGTCCGGAGCGGTCAAGGAGGTAAGTATGTCGAAAAGAGACTTTGATGAAATAGGGGATGAGAAACTGCGCTACGAAGCACAGCAGCAGGAGATTGAGGAAGATCTGGCAGAAGAAGTACGTCTAACCGGCAAGACAGTTTATGAGCTATTGGAAGATCTGGAGAAAGGTAGACGTGCGACGATGGAGGCAATTGCAGACTCGTTCAAGACTCGGTGATCCTGGAGCAGGCTCTGAGAGCAGGGCAAGGGTTTGGCGGTGTTCCCTTTGAATAACCGCCACCAGATCTTATGATTTGGTTCATAATCATTAATGTGAAAAACTATGACCAAAAGCAAAATTCCTGAACTCTATGATGATCTCTATGAATGGATTGAAAAGGGACCGATTGTAGAGGCAATCATATCAGCTTTGTGGGAAGAAGGATTAGCTTTGGACGTAAACTACGCTAAGAACCTATGGTATAGGGTTTTAGAGGAAATTCCAGACATCCTGGCCATCTATGCACGGAGGCAGACTAGGTTTACCTCGCTTGTGGAGAAGAAAGATCAAGGAGTAAAAGATAATCTGCCGTTCTAAACAAAGGTCGAGAAGCGTTTTGGTGGTATCGCTTGAACAACCACCATTTCTAATCTTTAATCGTAAATTTATGGGTATGGATATCTATCTCGAAGATCCTAAGATTAAAGCTCTGCGTAAGAAGTATAAGAAGAATTTTTACAAATATGTGAAGCTAAGGGATGCAGCGAAGTATAACAAGGATAAAGAGGAAGAGAAACTTTACCAGGAGAAAGTTGAAAAGTGGTATGACAAGATGTATAACGGCAAGATGGGCTACTTCAGGGTAAGTTACAATGACTACTCTATAAGCTGGTGGCTGATGTATAACATTGACGAGGAGGCTAAAGCGGATTGGGGTATTGAACCGTTCTACTCAGCATCCAGGGATAAGGAAGACCATATGATAAAGGATACCTCTTTTCACAGAGAACTCCTGGATACAGCCAAGAGATGGTATGAGAAAGCACTACAGCTTAAGGGCAAGGAGAGTTTCTTGATGGTAACTGAGTATAAGAAAAGCAGCTTTGAGAAAAACAGGTTGGTGAAAAAGAAAGTAGTATTGGAACCAAAGGAAACCGATAGCTATATCAAGTGGCTAAAGGAACTGGTAGACTTTGCAGAGCTGGCTGTCAAGACGAAAAGTCCGATCTCGGTGTGTTGATAGGAAAAGTGGAGAGGGGATGGCAACGTCTCCTCTCCACAGATTTTTTCTGTGTGCCCAGGTACCCACCCGCCCAGTACAAGTGAACGAGAAATGATGAATCTCAACAGATAATGTCGCATATGAGGGATTCAGAAAATTGAGGGATATGGAAAGGGTAGGGGATTGGTGTAGATGATATTGATAAAGGCAGAGCAAGTTATTTTGAGGTTCCCAGCCCTGTCCCACCCGCATGTAAAATGCAGTTTCAGGGTGTTAATGTGGGTGTTAATTAGGGTGTTAATGGGCATTTTGAAAAATTAACAGGCAAGGCTTTTGTGAAGTAACTGTGCTGGAGTATCTTAGCTCGAAAATAGAGGGAGAAGATCAGGGAAGATATTTCTATAGAAGAGTAGCAATTTCCTTTCCTATTTCCTTGCTTTTCAGAAGCTTTTGTGTTATCTTGATTCTAACCTCTGCCAGTGCGGAGAAAGGAAGGCTCTCCTATGAGATTAAGCTACTCAAAACTCTCGACCTTTTTGGACTGTGGATTCAAATATAAGCTCCGGTATATCCACAGGCTCCCTCAGAAGCCTCGCTCTTACCTTCGCCTCGGTAATGTGCTTCACTCAGTCCTGGGACGGTTTTATCTGGATGCCGGGGATAGTCCCCCTGATTTGGACTATTTGGTGTCCCTGTATGAGGAAGTCTGGCCGTATCCGAAGCCGAGCAACAAAAACAGTATGATCTTGGCATTGAGATTCTGAAGGGATATTATCAGTATAACACAGATTACTGGGTATATTCCAACAAAGGTACGTAAACTCTCATAGAAGCATGTCCATCCTGTCGTGCCTCATTCCGGGCATATTCCAGCAAGTTTGGGCATCTCCATATCCTGGGTGGTGACGTACTCCGAGGTAACAGCTACTGTTGAGTCTATCCTTGGTCATATTACGAGCAGGTATGAGAATTCGCAGAAGAGATGGCGATCTTGCCTACCTTTGTTGAAATATACCCGTAAATAGGTTTTCAGATAGGCTCTTAATTAGTTTGTAGATTAGGGATATGGAGGCTGGCTGTTTTTCTGCGAAACTGTAAGGATCTATCGGCATTCAGGTAACTTAATCGAATTGGCAAGGAGGTGATATAATTGCGTATCTGTGATAAGATCCAGGAGGCTGACTGGAAAAAGGAGAAGCATGTCCCTGTGATCGAGTGCCCTGATAAGGTAAAATCGGGAGAGTGGGTTCAGGTGAAGATGAGCCTGGGCAAGGCCATAGCACATCCTAATACAACCGAGCACCACATTCGCTGGATCAAGGCGTTCTTCTCGCCGGACGGTGATAAGTTCACCTACGAAATCGGTCAGTTTGAGTTCAATGCTCATGGTGAGTCTGTTGCCGGAGCAAATGAAGGCCCGGTTTATACCAATCATGAGGTCAGTTTCTCCTTTAAGACAGACAAGGCCGGGACATTACATGCTGTCGCTCTATGTAACATCCACGGTCTCTGGGAGTCGGACAAAAGGATCGAGCTTGCGTAAGGCCGAAAGCCAGGGAGCCAGATGGTTTTGTCTGACTCCCGTCTTTTGGTTCCTGTTATCCATTGTATGATTTTGGAGGTTGAGAAAATTTGTAAAAGAAGAACTTGAGAAAGGAGAAGGGTAGTGGAGTATCGCAATCTTGGACGTACAGGAGTAAAAGTAAGCAAGTATTGTTTGGGATGCATGATGTTCGGCGGTCGAACTGATGAGAAAGACTCGATTAAAATCATTGATCATGCAATTGATGCGGGCATAAACTTCCTCGATACGGCCAATGTCTATAACCATGGTCGTAGCGAGGAGGTAGTGGGTAAGGCACTCAAGCACAATGGCAAAAGATCACGGGTTGTACTTGCGACCAAAGTGCATGGCCGTATGGACGACAAGGATCCCAATGCGCAGGGGAACCATCGTCGACATATATTGGAACAGTGTGAGGCATCGCTGAAGCGTCTACAAACCGATTACATCGATCTCTACCAGCTCCATCGTCCCAGCTCAGACACACCAATTGATGAAACCTTACGTGCGCTTGACGATCTGATCCATGCTGGCAAGGTGCGTTACATTGGCACCAGCACCTTTGCAGCCTGGCAGATAGTCGAATCGCTCTGGGTTGCAGAGGAGTTAGGTCTCAATCGCTTCGTCTGTGAGCAACCACCTTATCATCTGCTGGATCGGCGTATTGAGCGGGAACTGGTACCCATGGCTCAGACATATGGTATTGCGTTGATCCCCTGGGCGCCTCTTGCTGGTGGATTTCTGACAGGTAAGTATCGCCGTGGCGAGGAACCTTCTGAAGGATCCAGATATCAGGAAGGTAGTGCAAGGGGAAGACTTTTCACAGATGCAGCATTTGATGTGCTGGATGTCGTCCTGGAAATTGCCAAGGAGAAAGGTTGCACACCTAGCCAATTTGCTTTGGCCTGGGGCGCTCAACAGCCAGGCATTACAAGTCCAATCATCGGGCCTCGCACAATGGAGCAGCTAGAGGATAATCTTGGTGCAATGGATGTGAAGATCACTGACAAAGATCTTACTCGGATCGACGAGGTGGCACCTCCCGGAAGGGTAACAGTACCTTATTATGATGCCGACTTTGGTCCTCATAAATTTAGATGGTAAGTATTAGGTAACAAAGGGTTCCTTCTGTGTTTTTCCATGGAGATAGGCATATACCCTCTGTGGAAGTCGTAGAACTTAAGCTCGATAACCAGGATAGCATTATATTACAACTGATCTTTCCCCAAAAAAGTGGACGGTAAGTTAGACTACATTGGCCATCTCATTTTACCCATTTTTCGAAAAAAAGGCCGTCAGAATGGAAATTTGGGGCATTCCCCGAATTGTTAGAGAAACGGTGGGAGTTACGGTATTGATTTAAAGGAAAAGATCCCTATTTCTTTGAGTATCCCATAAATGCAGATATGGGCTAAATCCCTGCATTTCCAGAGACTTTTTGTATAATAGCACTACAAGATTTCGAGTTATGGGACACACCGTTTAGTGGAACATCTCGAAGAGACTTTATAGATCCCAAGTTCGACAGTTATGTAATTCAAAAAAAGCTAATGATATCAATGGTTTACAAGGTTCAAAAAACACAAATTTGACAAATTTTAAAAATCGCCGGGAATCGATCTTGCAGACCCGCATGAATAAAGGATCGTGATCCGGAAAATTCTCGCTAACTGTCAAACTCGGGTAGATAGGAAGAAGTAATTCTTCATCGGGCCGGAAGTCATTCGATTGCAATAGGGTATTGAAGAAGCCATGATAACACGCTTATCAGACTCGGGTTTGTTTATCTACCCGCACCTCCTACGATAGACTAAGTGGAAGGCCAAAATGATTTTGACATAGTAACAGTCTTAGTTTTGATTTCCTGTGGTGTCAGGTCATACAGCCACCTCTGAGAACGTTCTACCAACTCCTGTATAGTTTTGTAAGTCCGATTGGCAGCAATGTTATCCTTGAGATGTCCCCAGAGATCCTCACAAAGGATTTCTCCTATGCTATGTCAAATTATTTCTGGCCACCTACTTAGTGATTATTCAACATGTTTTAGGCACCAGTGGCGAAAGAATCCCGAACGATGGTCAGAAAAAGCTCCTTGAGATTATAAAGAAAAAAGAGAGGTTGGAAAAGCTGAGTATGTGGAGATGTTTAGGGATCAGTTTTCCATAACCACCCTTTATTGGGATTTGAGGAGACTTTAGGAAATGGGGATTGGTAAGATGAAACTCCCCTTGTGTTAAAGTGGGAAAAATCGGACCAAATGGCCATATTTTTGGCCTGAGAGTAGGCGTATTAGGAACCAGAGTTCCCACTTAGAAATATGTGGGAAGGAAAAAGGAACGTGGCAGACCCCACTTGTAAGATCGTTTCCGTTTTAGATCAGACTTGACATACGTTTTCTTCTTCTTATATTACCTCTGTAACCTCGGGGAAGGTTATTCATACTATACTCCCTATCCAATACGGGCCACAGCTTAGAAGAGTTTCATCTAAGCAAAGGGGGCCTATATGCCAAATTTGAAGAGACCTTGTCGGTGAAATCTGGACAGGGTTTTTTCTTTTTAGGGGAATGTCCCAGGGACATAATTTGAACAGGTTTATGGATGACATCAAGATAACTCGCTCCATAGTCTTAATGCGATATAGAAACTACCAAAAACAGCGTGGTTAGACATTCGGATGCATGGAGGAAACAGGATCGAAGTGCTCCAAAACATTAAGAAAAGTAGATCAGTTCCTGTAATGATCATCTTTACTGACCATCCCTACCACCAATATCGTAAGAAATGCATGGGCTCGGGACTTGATTCTGTTTGGAGGGGCATAAGATGAAGGATGAAAATGAGACAAAAGAGCAGCTTATAGCGGAACTGGTAGAATTGCGCCAAAGGGTTGCTGACTCGGAAGCATCAGAGAGCGAGCATGAACGGGTGGAGAAGGAACTGCGGGAAAGTGAAGAAAAATATCGTAGCATCGTCGAACAGTCCGATGACGGCATCGTCGTGATCGATGAACATGGAGCTATCATTGAATGGAATCGGGGGCAAGAGCGGATTACTGGCTTGAAGCGGACTGAGGTGATCGGCCAACCCCTTTGGGATGTTCTGGTTCAGCTGAGCCCTGAAGAGCAAAAAATCCCGGAAGTATATGAACAAGATAAGAATAGAATACTTGATTTTCTCAGAACAGGGCAGGCATCCTGGTTAAATCAGTTTCTGGGGCGTGAAATCCAATGCCCCGATGGAACGCGCCGGATCATTCAGTCATTGGTTTTACCTATTAATACAAACAAAGGCATAATAGCTGGCGGTATCTCTCGCGATATCACCGAACGCAGGCGAGCGGGGGAGATGTTGGCTAAGCAGACAACTGAACTCTCTAAAGCCAATGAAATGCTGGAAGAGAAAAATCGGTTGCTGGAGGCTTTCAATAAGATTGGTCAACTAACTTTATCGTCTCTGGACCTGGAACAAGTCCTGGACAATCTAGCGGAGCATATAGTGAAAGCCGGGATCTTTCCCAGTTTGATGATTGCTCTGGTAGACGGACAGAAGCAAAACGTTGAGGTGGTAAGGAACTTAACCTATCATGTGGTTGATGATACAGTGGTTCCGTCTTTTAGAGCTACCGATCAAAGAGTGATTGGCACCCGTTACGATTTGAATGATAGCAATATCACTGCGGAGGTAGCTCGCGAGGGAGAGATAAAGGCCATCGAAGGGTGGGATGACCGATTTGATCGGAAATTCGATAGACCCGAGTATCGTAAAGGACGGGTATCCTATTTTATTCCAGTGAAGCGGGGGGATCAGGTGCTGGCAGTTTTGGCCACACGTAGCAAGATTGAAGAGAAGGAGAAGATGCTTCACCAGATAGAGGTGATGCGTCCGCTTCTGGATGAGGTAGCCATTGCCATTGCACACGGAAAGCTCTATGGGGCACTGCGAGAGAGCGAAGAAAAGTTTCGCTCTCTTTTTGAGCGGTCCAATGACGCAATAATCATTCACGACTTAAAAGGCCAAACCTTGGATGTTAACACCAGAACCTGCGAGGTATTAGGTTATGATGCGGATCAGCTACGAAGTATGACGATTTCGATGATACTAGCAGAGGCCAACCTTGTGATGTCCGAGAAGGCTTTTCAAGAGACATGGGAAAAGGGTCACGTCCAGTTTGAGTCACGGTTTAAGAGAGCAAATGGAACCGTTTTAGATGTGGAGATAAGCCCTCACATTATTGATGAGAAGAAAGGAATTGTTCAGGTGATTGTGCGTGATATCACCGAGCGCAAGCGGATGGAGGAAACTATCAATCGCAGACTAAAATTTGAAGAAACCGTTGCGTGTATCTCGTCCCGATTTATTAGTTATTCGAATATTGACGGCAGCATTAACAATTCACTTGCCGATATTGGCCACTTGAGCGGAGCGAGTCGCACGTATGTCTTCACTTTCCGTGAAAACGGAGCCATGATGAACAACACCCATGAATGGTGTGGCGAAGGAGTGAGTCCACAAATAGATAATCTACAAGATCTCCCTTCGGAGATGTTTCCGTGGTGGATGGCGAAACTTCGTAAAGGAGAGGTTATCCATGTCAAAAATGTTTCAAAGATGCCTGCGGAGGCAAAAGCCGAGAAGGAAATATTGGAAAGTCAGGATGTCAGATCGCTTCTGGTATTGCCTTTAAATGTGGAAGGAAAACTCGCCGGATTCATAGGTTTCGATAATATTATGGAGGTTGGAAAATGGAGGGATGAAGATTTAGCAATTTTGCGCGTGTTTTCAGAGATCCTCGGAAATGCTCTTGAGCGCAGGCAGGTAGAGACAGCTCTGAGAGAATCTGAGGAGAAATTTAGGAGTCTCGCAGAACAGTCGCCGAGCATGATCTTTATTAACAAGAAAGGGCGAATAATATATACCAATAAGAAATGCGAAGAGGTTATGGGACACAAGAAAGAAGAGTTTTACTCTCCTGATTTCGACTTCTTTGCCTTAATTGCACCAGAATCTATAGACAGAGTAAAGGCCAGTTTCAGCAGGCATATGAAAGGAGAAGAGGTCGTTCCGTACGAATGTACAATCATCACCAAAAGAGGTAGGAGGATCGAGGCAATAGTTGCGACAAAATCGATAAAATACGAGGGAGAGAGTGCCATCCTCGGAATAGTAACTGACATTACCGAGCGTAAGCAGGTTGAGGAGGAGAAAGAAAAGATGCAAGCTCAGCTTCTCCAAGCACAAAGAATGGAAGCTATTGGAACGCTGGCTGGAGGGATGGCCCACGAAATTAAAAATCTGATGACTATTATTCAAGGTTATACCGATTTGGCGATAACGGAGGTCGATGAGTCGACCCCTTTGCATGAAGATTTGAAGCAAACACGTTCTGCTGCTATGCGCGCGGTCGACCTTACTAGTCAGCTTCTTCTTTTCAGCCGCAAACAGCCCATGAAGCCCAAATCGCTCAATATCAACAGAATTGTTGACAATTTGCTGAAGATGTTGGGCCGTTTCATAGGCGAGGATATTACTATCAACACTAAGTTGGAATCTGAGCTCTGGACAGTTTCAGCCGATGCGGGAGGAATTGAGCAGGTTATCGCGAATCTGGCAGCCAACGCAAGGGATGCCATGCCGGAAGGGGGAAAACTCACCATCAAGACCGAAAACGTGTGTCTGGACGAAGATTACTGTAAGGATATTCCTGAATCCCGATCTGGTAAATTTGTCTGTCTATCGATTGAGGATACGGGAGTAGGCATGGATAAAGAAATCATTCGACACATCTTCGAACCTTTTTTCAGCACCAAAGAAGCCGGGAGAGGTACAGGACTCGGCCTTTCAGCTGTCTATGGTATCGCCAAGCAACATGAGGGATGGATAAACGTCTACAGTGAGCCTGGGCAGGGCTCAACGTTCAAGGTCTATCTGCCAGCTGTTTCCGCAAGGCCGAAAGATGAGGCTAAAGAGACGATTTCATTACAGCAGTTTCAAGGCAGAGGAGAGAGGATTCTGCTGGTAGAGGATGAAAAAGGGGTTCGTGAATTTGCCATGGATATGCTTAGTGGGAATGGCTACGTTGTATTTGAGGCTGCAAGTGCAGAAGAAGCACTAAATATCTTTGAGAGAGAAAAGGGGAATTTCAAGCTTGTTTTCAGCGACATAGTCCTGCCAGGCAAAAATGGGTTTCAATTGGTTAACGAATTGCTTTCTCAAAAACCGAAACTTTTAGTACTGCTGAGCAGTGGCTATGCGGATCAGAAGGTGCGGTGGTCTATGATCCGTGAAAGAGGATTTCGATTTCTAGAGAAACCTTACTCTTTACCCGATTTGCTTCGGGCCATTAGGGAGGTTATGGAGCAAGGATAAGCGAAGCCAAAGGTAGTATTCCACAGGAAGACGAGTTTGGCATAAAGATTGCGTTATTGAAATTGACGTGTTGAGCCTACTTACGAGTGAAGTGAGCTAAGTTTCTCTGATCTAACTTTATTTCACTGTGAGAGTTATCGTTTTGTGCTCCTTTTAAGAAAGAGGCCTGTAAAGCTGGGAATATCGCTCGATATATGAAATTTACACCATAAACTATGGAATTATCGCTATGGAATTATTTCCATAGATAGAGAAATACTAAAAACTTTAGGAAGAGGATGAACAAAGTTACCAGCTCTAAGGTTCCTGCGAGGACTCTGATTTACATCCCCATAATTCATACCGAGGCCGATATGGGCACTCTCGGTGAATCGTTGCGGCGAGCAATGCTCCAAAAGCTGGACAAAAGAGGTTGGAATCGCAAGGTGAATCTGATAGATAAAATGTGGACGGAGATCGAGCAGGTAATTGACAGTTTGGCCTTCTCCTACAAAAGAGTTCGTCTTTACCAAGATGGTTTGCCCGTTTGTGGTCGAGAGGCCGAAATTGTCACAGAGCTAGCAAAGACGGGAAGTCGGAATCATCAGCTCCTTCTCCGCTTGATAGAGAAGGGCGCTACGATCATGGGAACCGAATCTTCAGAGCTTCTTGTGGAAGAGTACAAACTCATTAAACAGTTACTGGCCGCAGGAGATTCATTAGAAACGCCCAAGGTTAAAATTACCCAAAAGGCTTTGGAAGACTTACTCAAAAGGCGTGATCAATACATCTCTGATCGCATCAATCGTACCCTTTGCGTTGGTAAAACGGGAATTCTTTTTCTGGGGATGCTTCACTCATTGGAAAATCAGCTCAACAAGGATATCCGTGTAATTTACCCGATCAACCGACCTTTTAGTCGTGGAGAGAAAGAAAATGAAATCGGACGCCAAGGTCTTGATAGTTGACGATGAGGAAGATATATGTAAGATCCTCTCTCGTCTTATGGGGAGAGAAGGACTTGAAACCCTGGTGGCTTACGATGGGGATACAGCGCTAAAGATAATCCACTCTGAGGCACCCGAAGTATTGTTATTGGATATCAGGATGCCGGGTATGGATGGGATGGAGGTGCTGAAGCGAACAAGGGAATTGGACCCGGACCTTCCGGTTGTCATAATTACCGCCTATGCTGGGATTAGTGGGGCCGTTGAGGCGATGAGGGCGGGTGCCTACGATTACTTGGCCAAACCATTCGATCACAACGAGGTGATCCGGGTGGTGCGCCGGGCGCTGGCCGAACGGTGGGTTAAACGAAAGCGCAATCACCAATCCAAGCAAGTCCAAGATATGATGGTTCCTTCCCTCCGGGAAATGATGGGACCAAGTGATACAATTGGCCGCCTCATTTCTGGCGTGAACCGTGTGGCGAAATCAGATTTTAGCGTGGTCATCCTAGGGGAAACCGGAACAGGAAAGGAGCTTGTCGCCAGAACCATCCACTATGCCAGTCCTCGCTCAGGAAACCCTTTTGTCCCTGTTGATTGTGGTGCAATTCCGGAAACGCTTTTTGAGAGCGAGCTGTTCGGCCACGAAAAGGGAGCTTTCACGGGTGCAGAGACACAGGAGTCCGGGAAATTCGAGGTAGCTCAAGGTGGGACACTTTTTCTAGACGAGATCTCAAATATGCCTTTGAGTTCTCAGGCTAAACTGTTGCGTGTAATTCAGGAGAAAACGCTCTACCGTGTGGGGGCTACCAAGCCTATAAATATTGACGTTCGTCTCCTGGTTGCCAGTAACAAGGATCTCAAGACCTCAGTTGCATCGGGTTTGATCCGCCGAGACCTCTTTTTCCGGTTGAATGAATTCACTATTACAGTCCCACCACTTCGGGAACGCAGAGAAGACATTTTCCACCTGGCTAATAGGTTTTTGGATATTACAAATGTAGAATTGAACAAAGATGTAAGAAGGTTTTCGGAATCTGCTATCGAAGCCCTGCTCACTTTCAACTGGCCTGGGAATGTTCGGGAGCTTCGATCCACCATACGCCGGGCGGTGCTTCTGGCTGATGAGTTCATCACTGAGGAGCATCTTAATATCAATAGGACATCTAGTTTGACGTTTTCCTCGGATGAGCATCTTGATACCAATGGGACATCTGATTCGGAGTTCCCCCCGGAAGTTCAAAAAATGCTACATAATGGCCTTTCTCTCAAAGAAATCGTGCGCTGCAACACCATTGCTGTTGAACGACAGGTTCTAGTCCAAGTGCTGCGCAAGACGGGAGGTAACAAGGCCAAAGCAGCTCGATTACTTCAGATCGATTACAAGACTATTCATTCGAAGGTGAAAGAATATAGTATCACAATAGACTCATTGCGTGGATGATAAAAATGGAGGTTGCGCAAGCTTGTTCATCACAAGGGATAAAAACTTTTCGGCTCATTCGAACAAAGATCTGAGCACAAGGTCAATCCTTTAGTGGCTTTCAGCGATTTTCCAAATCATTACGCAGAAAGTTTAGTAAGAGGAGGGAGAATTATGGTCAAGAAGAAAACAGGTAAAAACAAGCCTCCAGAGGGTGAATCTACATCTGGCCTCGGGGGGATACTGAAGGGTCTGGCAGATCTGGTGGAGAATCTTGGCGAGTTGGCTGAGAAAGGACAAGAGATTTCCAAAGCTGGGGAAATTCGTGGCTTAGGAAAGGAGATCAAGGGTATTTACGGTTTCAACGTCAAGGTCGGCTTGGGAGGCGAGAAGTTTCGGGTAGAGCCTTTTGGAAACATCCGCAGAGATGAGAAATCTGGAGAGCCCGTAGTCCAGGAGGTCCGTGAGCCCGTGGTAGATGTCTTTGAGGAAGAAGATCACACCCTGGTCGTGGCTGAGATGCCTGGTATCAGCGTCGAGGATGTTCGCCTCGAAGCCAAGGATGATTTGCTCACCATTCACGCGGAGAAAGGAGACAAAAAATATCGCAAAGAGGTTATGCTGCCCAGGAGCTATCCCGGGGAGAAGATGATCATTTCCTGTAACAATGGTATTCTTGAGATCAAATGCGTCAGGTAGCTCTTATAGGAGGCACTAAATGGAGAAGTCCGAAGACTTGACTCTAAAACTCAAGGTAACGGAAGCCCTCAGTAAGGATGTGGGACGGGCCTTTGCCCGCATAGGACCAGAAGACATGGAGAAACTACAGGTGGCTATCGGTGACATCGTGAGAGTTGCTGGGAAGAGAGATACTGTATGTAAGGCAATGCCAGCTTACAAGGAACTACGCGACCAGTCCCGAATTCAATTGGATGGACTTACCCGGGAGAATGCAGGCGTTGGGCTCGACGAGTTTGTTATGGTTTGCAAGATCACCTCTCGGCCAGCAGGGCGTGTGGTGCTCGCCCCGACGAATATCACCCCTGCGGAGCGTGACTTGAAGTATATTGGCGGCCTCCTGGATGGCCTGCCCGTCCAGGAGGGAGATCGGATCCGAGCCACCCTGTTTGGCAGCCGCTCGGCTGATTTCAAGGTGGAGAGCACGACCCCGAGAGGGCCTGTGCTTATTAACCCGGCCACTCAACTTGTAATTGGAAAGACGCGAAAAGAAGAGGGCGCTCGTGCAGTGTCGTACGAGGACATCGGAGGACTTAAATTGCAGCTCCAGCGTATACGGGAGATGATCGAACTTCCTCTCCGCTATCCAGAGGTATTTGAGCGGTTGGGAATCGATGCGCCCAAGGGAGTCCTTCTCCACGGTCCCCCTGGATGCGGTAAGACCCTTATCGCTCGGGCGATTGCCCATGAGACCGAGGCAAATTTCTTCTCCGTGAGTGGTCCGGAAGTTGTGCACAAGTTTTATGGAGAGAGTGAGGCTCACCTACGCAGGATCTTCGAGGAAGCCACCCAGAAGAGCCCGAGCATAGTTTTCTTGGATGAGATCGATGCCATCGCTCCCAGACGTGAACAGGTGGTAGGAGATGTGGAGAAACGGATAGTGGCGCAACTACTTGCCTTGATGGATGGGCTCACCAAACGCCAGAACGTCATTGTCATCGCAGCCACGAATATTCCTAATGTCCTCGATCCGGCACTGCGGCGCCCAGGCCGTTTTGACAGAGAGATCTCCATTCCTATTCCCGACCGCAACGGAAGGCTGGAGATTCTGGAAATCCACAGCCGCGGGATGCCCTTGGCCCAGGATGTGGACATGACCCACCTGGCGGAGATCACACACGGTTTTGTCGGGGCCGATCTCGAGGCCCTGTGCCGAGAAGCTGCTATGATCTGTTTGCGCCACATTATACCTGATATTGATTTTGGTTTGACCAGTATCCCCTACGAACAGCTCACGAAACTCGAGGTGCACATGGACGACTTTCTTGCCGCACTGCGGGAGATCGAGCCATCGGCCATTCGGGAAGTGTTCGTCGAGGTCCCGGACGTCCGCTGGCAGGACGTGGCTGGCCTTACAGCCATCAAAAAGTGTCTGGTGGAAGCGGTCGAGTGGCCTCTGAGATATCCCCATCTCTTTGAGCAGGCAGGGATCAGGCCTCCTAAAGGTATCCTCCTGTCAGGTCCACCTGGGTGTGGCAAGACCTTGTTGGCCAAAGCGATTGCCAACGAAAGCGGAGTGAACTTTATATCAATGAAGGGTCCCGCTCTCCTTTCCAAATATGTTGGAGAGTCAGAGCGGGGGGTGCGAGAGGTGTTTCACAAGGCTAGACAGGCTGCTCCATGCATCGTTTTCTTCGACGAGATTGATGCACTGGTTCCTGTGCGGAGTTCGAGTTCATCGGATTCCCACGTCGCCGAACGGGTCCTCAGCCAGTTCTTGGCAGAATTCGACGGGATCGAGGAACTGAAAGGGGTTCTGGTGCTCGGGGCGACGAATAGGTTGGATATGCTAGACCCGGCTGTGCTCAGACCGGGCCGTTTTGGCGAGATCGTGGAGATCCCAATGCCCGACGAGAAAGAGCGCAGGGAAATTTTCGAGGTTCATCTGCGTAACAAACCTCTGACGGCAGAAATCGATTCAGGGGAACTAGCAGCTAGAACCGAAGGGTTCAGCGGCGCGGATATCGCCGCAGTTTGCCACAAGGCTGCCCTGGATGCCGTACGCCGGGAGGTAGAGACCATGGACGGTAGAAAAAAAGCTGACGAGGCGATGAAGCCGCGAATTACGATGGAAGACCTGCTCAAAGCCCTGGAGGAAGCACAGTAAATAATTCTGAGCTGTTCACACAGCGGTTCTAGGAAATAGGGTTATTAATATGCCTCGATCTATTCCTCCCAGGACGATGCGGGATGTATCTCAGGAGCTGCGTAACCGCAAACGCGGCCGCTCACATTTGAATATTGGTCTGCGGTTGCAATTCAGCAGCGGCTGGCACTTGAGGGCTGACAAGGGTCAACCTTCGCCTGAGACTACCTTCCCGACCGGGGCTTTTAAAAAGCCCCGGAACTGGCGATTCCAGACAAAGCCTCTGTTCAAGAGAATAAAGCGACCTCTCGTCGATGTCTTTCATGAAGCCGAGGAAGTACTAATCGTAATTGATCTGGGCGGGTTCAGACGTGGCGATATTTCACTGAATATGACGCCGGAGAGGTATACTATATATGCCAAGCGAGAAGGTCAAGAGTTTCGAGAAGAAATTATGTTGCCGCCGGAAGTTGATATCGAAAAATGCGTCGAAAATTTCAGGAATGGAGTGCTTGAAATTATTTTGCCAAGAAAAAGAGACAGGGGCTTATGATGAAACAGCGTCCTGTTAATACATAAGCCCCTACGTGCCAGGATAGGCGAGTATCCTGGTAGGCGTGCTTGCGTAACATAGGGGTGATATATCATGAAGACCAGCCCACCCAAAGAAAGAGGGACTATACTCATCGTGGAAGACGAAAAGAACGTATTCAACGTGCTCTCAGAAATTTTTTCCTCCGATAATTATGTGACAGTTTGGGCGGAAAATGGAAATCAGGCGGTGAATATTGCTGCGAGAATCAGACCGAATTTAGTTATTTTAGATTTGAATTTGCCCGACTGCAATGGCATCCAGGTATTGGGCGAACTCAAAGCGATGGATAAGGATATCCAGGTTATCATTCTCACTGGCTTTGGTTCGCAAGACACGGTTCGGAGCGCCATGGAGATTGGGGCTTATGACTACCTCACGAAGCCATTTGACTACAATGAATTACGTGCTGTGGTCCGAGAAGCTCTTGAATCCGAATGTGCTCTTGGGAGAAACATGGAGGGCCGCCATGCCCGATAATTGCAGCAACCTTAAAATTCAGAAAGGTGGACGCGAGGGTATCTACCTGTTTTGTTTTGCCCGTCGAAATACCCCATCAGCTATCGAAGGGAAAGGCGTTGACGGCCAAAATTCTCTTTTCCTGTGGAATTTCCTGGATATTGCTGCGGTATTGAGCGTGATTTCCCTTGAGGATTTCTGTGGGCCATTGGCAGAATCCAGAATGCAGGATCTATCCTGGGTTGGACCCCGTGCTTCCCGACACGAGGAGGTCGTCGAGCAGGTGATGCATCGCTCTCCCGTGCTCCCGATCCGGTTCGGAACCATTTTCTCTTCGATAGAAAGCCTAGAGGAACGCTTGAAAAGGCACTATAGTGCGATATCGCGTTTTTTGGACCGGGTAGCTGATAAGGATGAGTGGGCGGTCAAAGGTTTGCTGGATAGAACAAAGGCCCGAGAGCAACTTTTCTCCAGGATCCTAGATAACCAAAAAGAAAAACTCTCATCATCTCCAGGAAAGCGCTATTTTCAGGAACAGCGAATCCGGGCGAGTGTAGAGAAGAAGTTGAACCATTGGTTGAAAGGGGTCTGCAAAGAAATCGTGAATAACTTGAACAGTTATGCCTTAGATTTTTATGAACGTAGGGTGCTCTCCTCTGGCGACACAGGGAGTGATATGGTCCTGAATTGGGCCTTCCTGGTGCCGCGGAGTGCAGTGACGGATTTTCGAGCACAGATTGATCAGGCAAATATAGAGAATATGCCACAGGGGTTGGTCGTCGGGCTATCAGGACCATGGCCTCCCTACAGCTTTTCCCCTTCTCTTGAAACGGAGCCAAAACTATGAGATATCTGCTTTATTGCATTTTTCAAAGCTCGGAATATCAAAAGCGGGAAGCCATTTTGGGAGTTGAGAGTCAACCTGTTTTTCTGGTCACAAACAATGGCCTCAGTGCTGCTATCTCCGGTATTTCCGATTCGGACCTGGTTCCTGACATCTCCCCGGCCCTAGTTTACGAAAAGGTTATTGAATCATTTCATCGTGAGCGTACAGTTATCCCAATGCGTTATGGATGCCTGTTTGAGGAAGAATCCCAAGTCATTCAGCTACTCAAAGAACGTTGCAAGCAATACAAAACGCTCCTTAGAAGGTTAGAAGGCTGTGTAGAGATGGGGATTCGCATTCTTCTGCCTGGTGAGGCCCCTTATTCTATCTCTCATTTCAGCACGGATTTGGCCATCTGCAGCCCAGCGAAAGCAAACCTAACCCTCACAGGTACGGTGGAAAATCCCGGGCGAGCTTATCTGACCGCACAGACGAATCGGTATGCTGTAAAAGACCGGGTAGTGTTTGAACAGAGCATGATCATGGAAAGGATCTGCAGCTCTCTCTCGGATCTCTTTGTACAAAGCAAGAAAGGATCTCGTTTATTGACCAGGAACCACTTGCTCTCTCTTTACTTTCTCGTGCCAAGGAGTTCTGTGCAACTATTTCGCAAGGCGTTCAGGCAAATTAATATGAAAGGGCCTGCGAAGCTTCTCCTGAGCGGCCCATGGCCACCGTATAACTTCGTTCTGTCAGCTCATTTCCAGAACCAGGAAAGCCTGCACGAGTCAAAGTGAGTGTGGATAACAGGCAGCGAGTAGAAAGGGGAATCTTTTAATGGAAGTGAAAAAGGTCAAGGTCCCGCGTAAAGTTTCATCTAAACGCTACGAAAAACTCTATGCGATGCTTCTGGACGCAATTCCCTCTTCAGTTCTGCTAGTCGACCAAGATATGCGCATAGTCTCGGCAAATCGAAATTTTCTGGAAAAGAGCCGGCGCTCTGTGTCGAATACAATCGGCCACCGACTGGAGGAAGTATTCCCTACCATCATCCTTGAGCATATAGACATCGCGAGTGGCGTCCGTCAGGTTTTCGAAAAGAACCAGCCAGTTACGGGGGAGCGGATGACCTATCGGGCGCCAGGGATTCCGATACGGATCTATTATTACAGCATCCTTCCTTTTTGCTGGAGTGGAACTGTAGAGAACGCAATGTTTTTAATGGAAGATGTGACTGAGCAAGTAAGATTGAACGAGGAGATCCATCAGATGGAGCGTCATCTCGCGAGTGTCGTCGAGAGTGCAAGTGACATTGTTCTGTCCGCCGACACCGAAGGGAGGATTTTGACCTGGAACACAGCGGCTGAGAGGCTCTCAGGCTATGGTTCCAATGAGGTAAAAGGGAGCTTTTTTTTCGAGTGCTGCGCTGAAAATCACCGTAAGGAGGTAAGGGAAGTTTTCTCTAGTATGAAGATTAAAAAAAGTTCGCAGATGGCTGAGTGGGATCTCTTAACAAAGCACAGTGACTCCATTCTGATTTCATGGGTCTGTTCCCCGATGAAGGATGATCTGGATCAAATAACAGGAATCGTCGCGGTAGGGAGAGATCTGACTGAACGCCGTAAGCTCGAGACACAACTTCTCCAGTCACAGAAACTAGCTGCCCTAGGCGTAATGGCTGGAGGAATCGCCCACGAGATACGGAATCCCCTGGCGATTTGTTCGTCAGCCGCTCAGTTTCTCATGGAAGATGATATTACCACAAAGTTTCGGAAAGAATGTGCTGAGAAAATTCAAGCAGGGATACAGAGGACGTCTGTCATTATCGAAAACCTTTTGAGATTCGCCCGTCCCTCGGCGGGGACCAAAATGTCGAGGATAAATCTGCTCTCTATTCTCAAGGAAACATTGACTTTGGTTGCTAACCAGGCCAGTCTTCAGAAAATCGAACTGCAGACACACTTTCCTAGAAAACCTGTGATGGTCAGTGGTGTCGCCAGCCTTCTTCAACAGGTGTTTATGAATCTTTTCCTAAATGCCATCAAAGCCATGCCCGATGGGGGAACTTTAAGTATCTCCGTAAGAAGAACGGACAGCGAGACCTTGGTTCATATTGCCGACATGGGCCGTGGCATCTCCGGCGCAGACATTAGCAAAATATTTGACCCGTTCTATACAACGGCATCTGTTGGAAAAGGAACGGGCTTGGGGCTTTCTCTTTGCTATTCCATCATAAAGCAACACTTTGGTTCCATTGAGGTGGATAGCGTTAAAGGGAAGGGAAGCACCTTTACTGTGAGGCTTCCTTTGTGTGATTAAACCTCTGGCAGGTTGGAACGAGGTCTCAAACAGGGCTATTTTTTCAATACATCTTAGGATGGAGCAGGAGGTCTTGTTAAATGAGGGCTAAAAAGACAGCATTTCTCATCGTGGATGATGAACCGGACATGTGCTGGGCTTTGGAACGTATTTTGAAAAAGAAAGGGCTTCTCTCGGAAAAAGCACTAAATGGCCTTGAGGCACTTACACTTATAGGAAAATATGACATTCGATTAATCTTTTTGGATGCCAAGCTGCCTGACATAGATGGGCTTGATCTGGCAAAGCGTATTCGAGAGATTAATCCCACAACTCGTATCGTTATGGTTTCGGGTTACTTTTACAGAGACGATGTAGACGTAAAGAAGGCGTTGTCGGAAGGATTAATATGCGGCTTTATCAGTAAACCTTTCCTCCACAACGAAGTCCTAAAAGAGGTCGAATTATCAAATTCTTTCTGACTTCCCTATCCTAAAATAAGAAATGGATTCCTCTAAAATGTGAAACATATTCCATAGCATCAATTCCTGAATCTCCCATTCCTGAGCAGCAACCCACTACGGCCGATTTCCTTATCGTTCTGAAATTTCATCACTTACAAATAAGAAAGACTTTTTTTCCCAATCTGGCATAGATTTCGCATGTGATACGTGGAGGCATGCCTAACGTATGACCGGTGCTGGCAACAAGCACCGGAATTAATTGAGAAAGGGGGTTTACCGCAATGGCAAAAGTTCAGAAATCAACAGATTCCTCGAGTCTGGCTGAAGTTGTTGACCGGATTCTGGACAAGGGCATCGTGATCGATGCCTGGGTGAAGGTGTCATTGGTAGGAATCGAGTTGCTGTCTGTCGAAGCCCGCGTTGTTATAGCTTCGGTCGAGACCTACCTGAAGTACGCCGAGGCCATTGGCCTGACGGCCACCGCAGCCGCTCCGGCGTAAGAACCCAGCGAAGCGGAGGGTTTCTCTTCTGGGAGGGGTGGCTCCACAGGCCCCTCCCGGGAGAATGTCCTTGCTCAAAACGCCCTCAGGGACAAACCCGACAGTGTCGAAGCTGCCCCGGAGGGTCTAACGACTTAGAGAGATAAGGAGAAAAAAATGGGCCGATTAACTGATGATATGACCCGGTTGCGCAATGAGACAGATGCTTTGCATGAAGCGCGTGAGACCTTTGTCGAGGATCTAAAACAAGACGTAGCTGAGATGAAGGCTGGTTTCCAGGGTACGCATGCTGAGATGGCGGGGAAGATGAAAACCGATCTCTCAGCTTTTGTATCTAGCCTGGCATCCAGTGTATCTGAGATGAAGGCTGGCTTCCATAATGCCTGCGTCGAGATGGCAAAAACGACGAAGTCTGAGCGGATGGAGTTCTTGTCTGACCTTGAGCAGGCGGTCGCCGACTTAAAGCGGGAAGTCGCCGAACTGCAAGAAGGATTTGCAGCCGACATCGCTGGTGCGCACCGAGCCTGGTTTGAGCCATCTCCCGCTGAACACAGGGCCAGAGAAGAGGCTAACCGCCAGGCTGAGAGGGGGGAAAGGGCGCAGCCGGCAGCTAGAAGAGCGGGAAAGACAAAAAAAAGCACAGCCCGTTGAACTGGCAACAGAGAGCGAGGTATGCCTAAGATGGTAATCGAAGAACGGAAAATGGTGGCGGTTCGCTGCTCTTTCTGTGGTGGGGAAGGTTTTGTTCCCCAACCGATTGGCCCCACCGTTGTGTGCCTGGAGTACTGTGGTACGGGTGACGATGCATCGGCGCCAGCGATGGTCTGTCTGAAATGCCACGGCCGGGGCCGGGTCCCCGGCCGGTAGGCTCTTTACACATAAGGAAGGAGTAAATAGCAAATGAATGGTGATTTAAGAAGCATATCAGCGGCTACGGTAAGAGTCCAGACCGAAGGCGACAACGTCCTGCCCGAGCCCGGCGAGGAGTTCGTCTTGACTCTCTACATCCAAGAGCTCGTAGAGCGTGCACTTGCCTACCTCGAAGTGGGATACCCGGTCCATTTCTCCGGACCGGCGGGGACGGGGAAGACGACCTTGGCCTTTCATGTTGCCGCGCAGCTTGGCCAGCCGGTCACCCTTATCAACGGGGATGACGAGTTCGGGAGTTCCGACCTGGTTGGCAGGGACGATGGATACCGCAAATATAAACTCATTGACAATTTCATCCATTCTGTCCTGAAGACCGAAGAGGAGATGAAGAGCCTCTGGGTGGACAACCGGCTCACCACAGCCTGCCGTAATGGACACACCCTTATCTACGATGAGTTTACCCGTTCGAGACCTGAGGCGAATAACGTGCTCCTCAGCATCCTGGAGGAGAAGGTCCTCAATCTGCCAAAGTTGCGCAGGTCCGGAGAGGGTTACCTGGAGGTGAATCCGGACTTCCGAACCATCTTTACCTCGAATCCAGAGGAGTATGCAGGCGTTCATAAGACCCAGGATGCTCTCATGGACCGGCTGATTACCATCAACCTCGGCCACTACGACCGTGAGACAGAGATCCAGATCACGATGGCGAAGTCAGGTATTCTCAGGCTGGATGCGGAGACAATCGTGGACATCGTGAGGGAGCTACGCGGCATCGGTGTGAACAACCACCGACCCACGGTCCGGGCCTGTATCGCGATCGCCCGGATTCTCGCCCACCTGGGGGGCCGCGCCCGGCCGAGTGACCCCATCTTCCAGCGGGTCTGCCGGGATGTCCTCAATACGACGGACACGGCGAAGGTTACCCGTGAGGGCCAGTCGCTTATGTCGCAGAAGGTGGAAGAGGTGATTCAGAAGGTGTGCGGACCTAGACGGAAAACCACCAAAGGCCGAGGGCAAGCGAACAGTTCATGAAGCCAAATTTAGCCCAAAGGGGTAAGAATATGGCTATCCCAAAAAGAAATATAAGAGGTTTACAGGACCTCCGCACTCTCTCAGGAAGCGTTGATCAAGCTGCTACTGTGCCCTATAAGGCATATATGAGGCTTACCTCTCTTGAGATAGAAAAATTCCGTCGGAAAGCGGAGAGAGAGAGCGCGATGCATCGAGTGAGAAATATAGATGCACGCTTCCGGGAAATCGAGGCTGAAAAAGATACGCTTTTGAGAGCCTTAAGCGAGCGAACCTGCGGCAATCCCACTGATACCTCGAACACGAAATCCAAATCCGTGCCCTCTCATAGCACAGGCAGGTTCAGGATCAAGTACTGAGGAAAGGCAGAGTGCATGGCAGAAAAGAAGGGTAACAGAAAGGGGATTACATAAAAAAGGAGCTAACGATGGATATCCTAATCTTCGTTGCAGGCATAATGATAGGAGCTATTCTATGGGAAGGAAGTGGGTTGATAGTGGACAAAATTATCTCCCCACTCAAACCTCCAGAAGAAAGAGACCGCTACAAGCCTCCCGTAGATGAGATGCTTGTTTCATCTACTAGGATGTTCACTGGACAACGGTCGAAGAAAACATGGTAAAAGGATGGGAAAATGATCCACTGGTTGCTAATAACCATAGTGGCACTCGGAGGAGCTATATTGGCTGTGCTTGGCATAGGTCTCTGTGTCGCATCCAGGAGTGGAGATCTCAGGCAAGAGCTTCTCGAAGAACAAAACAAACGTTTAGGGATAGCAAATGAAAATTAACTGTCTTTCCTGCGGGCATAAGGTGGACCTAGACGACGTATATGATGACTATAAGGGTCAGGTCAAGTGCTTAACTTGCAGTGCGATGCTGGATATCAAGACCGAACAAGGCGAACTCAAATCGGTCAAGTTAGCGAATATCTCACCGCGCCCTTCGACTAGAAAGGCCCCTGAAGACGTCCGATAGATGAAGGATAGGGAAATGCGGAATAGACTGAACAGGAAATGAATTAGACTGTTCGGCCCCGACATTCTGTAATTCGCAATCCGAATTCCACCTTGCATGTGAAAGGATTGGATAAAACATGGCGAGACGAACGACAATTAGGAGTGGAATATACCTGTATGCTGTAGTGACTGGCTCTGATAAGCGAACCTATGGCTCTTTCGGCATTAACGGAGGTGCTGTTTACACCATCTCCGATGGACAGATAGCGGCTGTAGTCAGCAACGTTCCTAACCAGAGGATCCGCCCGGAACGTCGCCACCTCGCGGCTCATCAGGAAGTCCTCAAGCGGCTCATGGGTGGGAACACTCCACTGCCTATGTCCTTCGGCATCATTGCAGACAGCCGCAGAGCGATCCAAAAAATCCTCTCCCGCAACCGAGGGGCTTTCCTTGAACAACTCCATCGCGTGGCCGGCAAGGTAGAGATGGGCCTGCGCGTCACATGGGAGGTGCCTAACATATTCGAATATTTTGTCAACACCCATCCCGAACTGAGAGCTGCCCGTGATCGATTTCTCGGCACTCACCGCGAGCCCACCCAGGAGGAGAAGATCGAACTGGGACGGATGTTTGAGCACATTCTCAATGAGGATCGCGAATCCCATACCAAGAGAGTTGAAGAAGCCTTGTCGCGGCGTTGTTTTGAGATAAAAAGAAACGAATGCCGTAATGAACGAGAGGTAATGAATCTGGCTTGTCTCGTGGGAGGTGAATCGCAAGAAGAACTTGAAACTGGTGTATTCGAGGCAGCCAAACTGTTCGATAATAACTTTGCATTCGACTACAATGGACCATGGGTTCCTCACAACTTCGTCGAGGTGGATCTTAGGCTTTGAGCGCAGAAGAGCATAGGGGATTAAAGTGCTGATCGTTGACGATATTCTGTTTTTTCCGATTAATAGTATCCTTTGGATTTTCCGCGAGGTGCACAATGCCGCTCAGCAAGAACTCGCCACCGAGGCAGAGACCATCACCGCTAAGCTAAGCGAGCTTTATATGATGTTGGAGACGGGGAAGATTACCGAGGCTGAGTTCGATATCCGAGAAAAAAAGATCCTTGACCGGTTGGACGAAATACAGGAACGCGGAATCCATATCCAAGATGAGAATGAGGAGAATGAAGAACAAGAGGACATCGAAATAGTATAAAGAGGATGTGTAGCAAAGCTATGAACACGGAATGGAGCCAACAATATTTAAATAATTTTACATTCATATTGGAGCAACGGGTATGGCTAATCCCTTTTTCCTGGGAGATCAAGATCTGCAATTGTTACTCTTTGGCGGCAAAGGTGGGGCTGGGAAGACCACCTGCGCGACAGCCACTGCACTCCACTTCGCCCGAAATTCTCCTCGAGGCTCCTTCCTCCTTGTCTCGACTGATCCTGCCCACTCGCTGACTGATAGTATGGCTGGCTTTCTTCCTCCCCCCAATTTAAGAATCCTCGAGCTCAATGCTCAGGAGTGTCTGGAGATCTTCAAGGCGAAGCATAATCGGAAACTCCAAGAGATTGCATCACGCGGGACATTTCTAGATAACGATGATATAAGCCAGTTTTTGGACCTCTCTCTGCCTGGTCTGGATGAACTTATGGCCTTTCTTGAGGTCTCCAGGTGGGTGGAAGATCAGAGTTATAATTGTATTGTTGTAGATACCGCTCCCACAGGCCACACGCTGCGGTTGCTAGCCATGCCGGAGCTGATCCGGAATTGGCTTGAAGCGCTGGATGCGTTGTTGGCCAAGCACCGCTTTATGGAGATGCTTTACAGCGGTTCCTACCATCGCGATGAGCTCGATAACTTCCTGCTGGAGCTGTCTGTCTCGGTGGACCAGATCAAAGCCTTGCTGGTGGATCCCGTTCGTTGCCGTTTTGTGCCGGTTATGCTCGCCGAGGAGTTGAGCATCCGCGAAACAGTTTCGCTGGTAGAAGAGCTGGAACGTATAAAGGTGCCAGTTACTGACATCGTGGTCAATAAACTTTATCTGGACAGTATCTGCCCGGTGTGTAAGACCCGACGCAACCGTCAGATGAAGGAACTGAAGAATCTTTTTAGCAATAGCGCTTCATCAAGATACGCTCTTTGGGGGGTTCCACTTTACCCAATGGAGATTCGTGGGGTAGAGTGTCTTGATGCGCTCTGGAAGAGTGTCGTAGAGCTCACAGAGGCAGTATCCGTTTCCGAAGTGTCGGTTGGTCCGATACCTAAGGTTGAGGCGGCTCCGGAGTATCCGTCATCTGAAACAACACTCTTGCTCTTTGGCGGCAAGGGTGGTGTGGGGAAAACCACCCTTGCCTGCGCCACAGCCGTGCGCTTGGCTCATGATCTTCGAGGAAGGGAAGTTCTTCTTTTCTCAACGGATCCTGCTCACTCCTTGTCAGCCTGCTTAGGCGTGCAAATAGGCCCCAGGCCTACACGCCTGTCATCGGGCTTGACGGCCATGGAAATCGATGCCCAAGCTGAATTTGAATCTTTGAAAATACGATATCAGAAAGAGCTAGCGCAATTTCTGGATTCCGTTTTCCATAATTTTGACTTGGCGTTTGACCGCGAGGTAATAGAGAGGATTCTAGATCTCTCACCTCCTGGTCTCGATGAGGTCATGGCCTTGGTTCGAGCCACGGAACTTCTCACTCAAGGCAGTTACGACATTCTTATCCTCGACTCGGCACCAACCGGGCATCTGATCCGGCTCTTGGAACTTCCAGAACTTGTGGACAAGTGGCTCAAGCTCTTGTTCGGACTGTTTCTAAAGTACAAGCAGATCTTTCATTTGCCTAAAGTATCTCAGCATCTTGTAAAAATGTCCAAAGAGCTCAAACGCATACGAACCCTGTTGAACGACCCGACCCGATCCGCATTATATCTCGTTACAACTCTTACAGAAATGGCATTCCAAGAAACTAAAGACTTGGTGGCTGCCTGCGAGCGAATGGGAGTCAGTATGCCAGTGCTGTTTCTCAACCTTGCCACACCTGAGAGTGAGTGTGCGTTGTGCTCTGCCTTGCATCAGAGAGAATCGCAAGTCAAGAACAAGTTTCAACGGGCCTTTCCCGACAAACATCAAACGCTGGTATATCGTCAGTGTGGTGAACCATATGATCTGCAACAACTTTGGGAGTTAGGAAAGGAATTATATCAGTCTACCCAGGAGGAACATAAATATCATCCGTGTAATGAAAGCGGAAGCGGAAAGTATACCGATATGTTCAACAGCCGAGGGAAAGCTCATGCATGATCTTTCATTCGATGATATTGAACATGCCTCGCTTTGCGAGGCACTTGACCGTATCCTTAACAAGGGGGCTGTGGTAGTTGGGGAAGTGACTATTTCAGTCGCCAACATTGACCTGGTCTACCTAGGGCTACAGATCGTAATCACTTCTATAGAAACCGCTCGTGAAATAAAGGCCCCGGTAGAAATGCGGGATATTGGTTGAAAATGCCGAATATCAAATGATTCCAAGCTCCAAATTTGTTATTTCGCATCAGAAAAGTGATCTTGCACGATGTCCCTGTATACCAAAGGAGCTGATCAATGAATATAGACGAACGGTGTAGGGTAGAATCTGAGTCCATGAGTGACTTTGCTAGAGTGATGCAAAGGGACGCCAATGCTCTGTCCCGACAGTCTACAGGTGAAGAGGTGACCCGGTTGAACCTTGATCAGGATGATGTAAAGAATGGACTTGGACAACTGGTTCTGACTCTTGTGAAACTTCTTCATGAACTTCTGGAGCGTCAAGCAATCCGACGCATCGAAGCTGGATACCTCAGTGATGCCGATATTGAGAGGCTCGGAGTGACACTGATGAGGCAGGCCCAGGAAATCGAGAGACTCCGGAAAGAATTCGGTCTGGAAGATGAGGATCTTAATCTCGACCTTGGTCCTCTAGGAAAATTACTGTGAGGAGAGCTCAAAATGGCAATTCAACGCGCCACCCAACATTCAATCGAAAGCACGAATTTGGCAGACCTGCTCGAACGTGTACTGGACAAGGGGGTCGTTATTGCAGGTGATATCAAGATTAAGTTGGTGGACATAGAGCTGCTGACCATACAAATTCGTCTGGTCATCTGCTCTGTAGATAAAGCTAAGGAAATGGGCATGGATTGGTGGGTAAACAACCCAATCTTTAACTCACAGGCTCATGAAGAACAGACAGCGGATTCCCTGTCCAAGATCGAGGAGAGACTAGCGAGGCTAGAAGACTCATATGCTGAAGGTCCAGATCAAGGTAGATAGTTCTCCATGGTCCAGAGGTTTTTAAAGGATGTCGATGTGAGGGATCTTCTTTTTCGCTTTTTCAATAGTGATTCAAAGATAGTAATAGGAGATGTAACAGAATTAGAAAGGCCAGAGGCAGAGAAGACAGGTTATGTTGGGAAGCTAAAAGGAGAGGTTTTTGGCTTCTGAATTTAGCCACACCGTATTCTGGAAGAGCCTTGCCATTTTGGAGTATGCTTTTTTCTAGGACTATATCAGATGATTTGACATCAAGGAATCTCGAGTATGAGGATAGTTTTAAGCATATGAAGGATCTTATAGGAGAAAGGGCTTTAGTCTTTGATAGGGAGTTAAGCAGCGAGGAGTTTTTGAAGTTTCTCTTTGATGAGGAGATAAACTTCGTAATGTTGAATCTGGAAAGTGGGGTAAAGCTATACTATAGATAGAGGTGATAGTAGATTAGTGGATATAAGTGATGAACTTAGATGGCTAAAGGAGGGGGAAGAAAAGAAGTTTGTTGGGGTCTTATACAAAGGTAAGATCAAAGTCAATATCATAGCCATAAGCTCTGTAGGTCACAGAACACCTCTTGTTGTTATGACAAGCATGCAAGATTTAGATAAAGAACTAAGCTTTTACAAAAAGAGGATGAAAATGGATCAGTCTTTCAAAGATGGAAAGGATAAACTTGGTCTTAGGAAGATCATATCCAAAAAGAGAATAAATGCAGAAAAGATGATATCTCTTCTACTTATCTTATTTTGTATACCCCTTCTTGGAGTGAGGGAGTTCGCTCTTATAAAGGCTTTGACTATTATGAAACACTTCAGATTCAGTTATGTCCGAACTCCTGTCTGAAGTTCAGCATTTGATACTGTGGGGTTTCTGACCCGTGTGAAGTGTCTACTGAAGGTTAGATATCTTGAGGGGGAGCTGGAACGCACTTTTGCAATATATAGAGGAACTGAAGAAAACCAAGAGTTCAACTTAAGGAGGTTGGAGGGAGGGCCAATATGGGATTTAAAAGCTCGCTTTCGATAAGATCCCAGAGGTTTCTGAAGAAGGTAGGGATAATATATGTGCTTGTTTCGCTTATACCTATGCTTATCTTCACCTATATAATCGTTGATCTTCGGGGGGAAAAGCAGATCTCTGCAGAGACTGTTTTCCTTGTGGGTGCAGCAATGCTCCTTTCCCTTCTTGGATATAAGCTCTTGCAGGAAATAGCTAAGGCGCTTCTTGGGCTCAGGGAAAGCGCAAGGAAGATCGTCCCCGAAGAAAAGCTATCCCAGGCTGGATCTCCTCCTGAGGACGAGATCGGCGAGATCGGTAGCTCACTTGACAGCCTCTCATCGATGCTCAAGGAGAAGATGTGGGAACTGAAACAAAACAGAGCCGAACTCGAAGCATATAGTAAAGCATTAGAAGAAAAGGTAGAAAAACGAACGAAAGAATTGCGACAGGAAATAAACGAACGCAAGGAGACAGGGGAGGAGCTGGCGAAGGAGCGTAACCTGCTACGCACTCTGATAGACAACTTGCCAGATTGTCACATCTTTATCAAAGATACAAAGAACCGACTCATCACAACCAACACCGCTCATCTCCAGACACTCGGCGCTGAGACACTGGAGGAGGTCATTGGCAAGACGGACTTTGACCTTTTCCCACGGGAACTGGCAGAGCAGTATTATGCCGACGAACGGGAGGTTATTCGGTCGGGCCAACCTTTGCTCAATCGGGAGGAACTGGTGATGGATCAGACAGGTAGAAGGAGGTGGTTTTTAACCACCAAAGTGCCTTTGCAGGATAGTGACAGTAAAATCGTGGGGCTTGTGGGCATGAGCCGTGACATTACCGAGTACAAGTGGGCAGAGGAAGAGAAAGAAAAGCTACAGGCTCAGCTTCTCCAGTCTCAGAAAATGGAAGCTATTGGGACATTGGCTGGGGGGGTTGCACATGATTTCAACAACCTGCTGACCGCCATCCAAGGTTATACCGATATGGCGATAATGAAAATAGATGAGGTAGATCCTCTGTATAGAGACCTGAAGATAGTGCGTGAGTCTTCTGTGCGCGCAGCTAACCTCACCCGTCAACTGCTCCTTTTCAGCCGCAGGCAACCGATGGAATTTACCCCGCTTGACATCAACAAATCGGTTGAGGATCTGCTGAAGATGCTCGATCGCCTTATTGGTGAGAACATTGTCATTAACACCGAATTGGAGCCTGATCTTTGGACAGTCTCAGCTGACGCAGGAAATCTTGAGCAGGTGATAATGAATCTGTCTGTCAATGCCAGAGATGCCATGCCTGAAGGTGGCAAGGTTACAATCAAGACCAAGAATGTGTATATAGATGAGGATTACTGCGAAACTTACAGTTATGCACATCCCGGCAAGTTTGTCTGTCTATCGGTTGAGGATACGGGAGTGGGCATGGATAAAGAGATCATTAAGAATATCTTCGAACCTTTTTTCAGCACCAAGGAGATGGGAAGAGGTAGCGGGCTTGGCCTATCTGTTGTCTATGGCATTGTCAAAGAGCACAAAGGTTGGATAAATGTTTACAGTGAGTCCGAGCAGGGCTCGTCATTCAAGGTCTATCTACCAGCCGTTTCCGCAAAGCCCGAAGATGAGCCTAAAGAGGTGGTTTCGTTGGGAGGGCTTCAGGGCGATGGTGAGCGGATTCTGCTTGTGGAGGATGAGAAAGGAGTCCGTGAATTTGCCATGGGTGCGCTTAGTGAAAACGGCTACGTCGTGTTGGGGGCTTCAAATACAGAAGAGGCACTAAATATCTTTGAGAGAGAAAAGGGAAAGTTCCACTTGGTTTTAAGCGATGTGGTTTTGCCGGATAGAGGTGGTCTTAAATTGGTTGATGAACTCCTTTCTCGCAATGGGGGACTTCGGGTGCTATTTAGCAGTGGCTACACAGACGATAAATCTCAGTGGCCTATCATACGCGAAAGGGGGTTTCGATTTATACAGAAGCCTTACTTCTTAGCTGATTTACTTCGAGCAGTTAGAGAGGCTATAGAGCAAAGCTAAATAACCAGAATGTAGAAACCAATGGTACTGGCTAACATGCGGCCATGAGGCCCACCTCCTTGTCGAGGATGTAACAACAGCCTGGTCAAATCTCACGTTGCTGTCAAACCAGCACCACATTGGTTAGATAAAAGCGTAGGAGACTCACCTTAGTAAGGGGAAAAAACTTCAGAGGCAATTTTTCGACAGGTTCGTAACTTCAGTGAAGTGAATAGGAGAAATCCCTGACGTATTCCAGAGGGATAGGTGAGATAAAGGCAGCCTTGGAGGCAGCTTTCAGGACCTGGGAGCTCACTTGTGGGAGAAGCTTACAGGAGGTAGACCCATGTTTGGAAGTCACGAAAGAGCAAAGGTCCTCGTTGTGGATGATGAGATCCGTGTGACCGAGCTCCTCGGAAAATATCTCAGGGACGAGGGCTATGATATAAGGGTGGTAGATAGCGGTAGGGAAGCCATTGAGCTTGCCAAGAAGTGGCTCCCAGACCTCATTATCCTTGATGTAATGATGCCTGGGATCGACGGATATCAGGTCTGCATAGCGATAAAGAAAGATAAGCTTATCAGATCGACCCCTGTCCTTATGGTGACAGCACTTGGAGCAACAGGGGCGAAGGAGAAGGGTGTTGGGGCCGGAGCCGATGATTTCATATCGAAACCATTCGATACGGTGGAACTTCTAACTCGCGTGAGGTGTCTTTTGAGGGTAAGACACCTTGAAGGAGAATTGGAACGCACCCTTGCATATATAGAGGAACTGGAGAAAACCAAAAGCTCAACTTACAGAGCTCATGGGGGAAAGAAGAATGGGATTTAAAAATTCGCTCTCGATAAGATCCCAGAGGTTTCTGAAGAAGGTAGGGATAATATATGTGCTTGTTTCGCTTATACCTATGCTTATCTTCACCTATATAATCGTTGATCTTCGGGGGGAAAAGCAGATCTCTGCAGAGACTGTTTTCCTTGTGGGTGCAGCAATGCTCCTTTCCCTTCTTGGATATAAGCTCTTGCAGGAAGTGGCAAAGATGCTCCTTGAGCTAAGGGAAAACGCAAAGAAAGCTGTCTCTCAGGAAGGACTGCTGCGGAACGGATCTTTTCCCGGGGACGAGATCGAAGAAATTGGCAGCTCACTTGACAGCCTCTCATCGATGCTCAAGGAGAAGATGCGGGAGGTAGAAGAATATGAAAGTAAGATAAAGCAAGTAAACACCCAGATAACCAAAAAGGTCGATTCCTTAGTATCACTCTCTAAGATGGCGAACCATCTGAGCTCCGTACACGATCTCCACAGAGCTGGCGATGGATTGCTTGGTTACCTTGAACAGAACATCGATATGGATAGAGGAATTTTCATATATACAAAGGATAAGAACTGGAACCTCATAGGGCAAAGGGGCTATGCTAACAGTGTAAAAACAGATTCTGGGTCGAGAGGGATCGTAGCAGCGACTCTCCGTCTTGCTGCCCTTATAGATGCCAAATCTAGTCCAAAGGTACTTAATAGGGAAGACTATCTTACCATTTCTAATTCTCAGCAGATCAAAGATATCCTCTCGAAGCTGGAAATCTCCGGTGCTATGGTTTCGCAATACTCTGATGAAGAAGGACATAGCTGTGTTATAGTCGTCGGTAACTCGCTTGAAAAGCCTTATACCCGGGATGATCTCGAGCTTCTCACACTCCTTGCCGGACAGTCTGCTGTCATCATAGAAAACATAGAGCTTTATCTGAAGACTGAGCAGATGGCTATAACCGATGAGATGACAGGTCTTTACAACTACAGGTATTTCAGGAAGAGGCTTATAGAGGAGATAACCCGGGCATCGAGGACAGGCAGGAAGTTCTCGATCCTTATGGCTGATGTAGATCACTTCAAGAAATTGAATGACACTTATGGTCATCAGGACGGTGATATGGTTCTGAAAGGCCTTACCGAAGTGCTTCGAAGCAATGTGAGACCGATGGATATAGTGGCGAGATATGGGGGTGAGGAGTTTGTTATAATACTACCGGAGTTCGATATCAGGAAAAATCGTCAAAGGGCTGAGGCTATAAGAGAAGCGATAGAGAGATACATTTTCAGGGGCATGAAGTCTGAGATAAAAGATGTTACTGCGAGCTTTGGTGCTTCAGTATTCCCTGAGGATGGCACATCCGCCGATCAGCTTTGTATAAAGGCGGATGAGGCACTCTACCAAGCTAAGAGAAATGGGGGAAACAGGACATGTCTGCACCCAAAGGTAAGGAAAAACTATATGCAAGGAAGTGAGAGATGTCTGAAGAATCTATCCTGATGATAGATGATGAACCTTACATACGTGACCTTCTCTCTCAGCTTTTAATATCGGAAGGGTACAGGGTGTCAACTGCATCGAGCGGGTTAGAAGCAGTTGATCTTATGAAGGAAAAAAATTTCTCTTTGGTCATAACGGATATAGGGCTCCCTGATATCAGTGGGATAGAGGTCTTAAGGAACACCAGGACACTGCTGAAAGGTGTCCCGGTTATCGTGATAACAGGTTTTGTGGCGGCTGAATTTGCTGTCTATGCTTTGGAGCTTGGTGCTTACGATTACATAACCAAGCCTTTTAATCTCAATAAGATAGTTCTCAGCGTGAGAAGGGCCATAAGGTCGAAAAGTAGGGAACGAGAACGAACTGGGAGCAGAGTTCTTCAGGAAGCTTTCTGACCACATCCTGTCAATTGTTAAAAAAATGTCATTTTCCTTAAACAGTGTTAACTTGTCTTTCGCTTATTTTGTTGCATAGAAAATTGAAATGAATTAGACTTCTGTCATTATGACAGGAGTAGATATTCATACAGAGCGTATTGATGATGTACCATTGTTGCTTAATTTCCTGCAGCAGATGGGAGTCCAGGAGATTCTTGATAGCCTTATAGATGCCCACGGCAATCGTCAGGGATTGAGCGTAGGTTGGCTTACGAGTTGTTGGCTTAGCTACATAGTATCTGAGTCTGACCATCGCATGAGCGAGGTGGAGAGTTGGGCAGAAGCTCAACTGGAGACATTGTCGCGACTTATTCCTCAAGCAGTGAAGGTCAAGGACTTCACTGATGACAGGCTGGCAGATGTATTGGTTTTTCTTAGCGATGATAAGCTTTGGGAGGAGGTGGAAAGAAAGCTTTCTGAGCGTTTGATAGTAGTGCATAATCTTGAGAGAAGTCCTGTTCGAGTGGATAGCACCACAGCTTGTGTATATCATGATTGTGAGGGTAGCACTCTTTTCGGTCATGGGCATAGTAAAGATCATCGTCCTGACCTTGCCCAGTTTAAGGTAATGTTGGGGAGTTTGGATCCTATGGGTATGCCGTTGGCTACTTTGGTTGTATCCGGAGACAGAGCTGATGATCGGTTGTATATACCAGCTATTAGTAGAGCGCGTAAAAGTTTGGGAGAAGGTAGGCGGCTGTATATTGGGGATTGTAAGATGGGATCTTTGGAAAACAGGGTTTATGTGCATGCAGGTGGAGATTACTACCTGATGCCGTTGGCTCAAAAGGGAAAGGTATCGGATCTTTTGGTGGGGTTGCTTGATCGTGTATGGAGCAAGGATCAGCCTTTGCAGCGTCTTTATAGGGCAACTGATAATGGAGATAGGGAGGTTTTTGCATTGGGTTTTGAGGTATCCCGTTCTCAAAAGGCATACCAAGATGGTAAGCTTTTGTCCTGGCGAGAGAGGATACTGGTGGTTTATTCGCTTTCCCTTGCCAGACAGACACGTCGTGGGCTCAACGAGCGTCTTGAGATGGCAAGAGATGAGATTTTGTGGTTGACTCCTGCCAGGAAGAAGGGGCGAAAACAGTTCGATGATCTTGATGCTCTGCAAAAAGAGGTGCAAAGGATACTCAAAAAGCGTCGTGTTGAAGGACTTTTGGAGGTGAGATATATCCAGGAGATACAAAGGCGTTCTATTCGCAAGTATAAGGATCGGCCAAACTGTATTAGGGAGAAGATGCGCTATGTAGTAGAAGTTAGCTATAATAAGGAAACGATCCGCAAGGTTCGTCGCATGCTGGGCTGGAGGATATATGTTACAAGTGCACCAGAAGATCTTCATCCCCTTTATGTAAAAAGAGATGACCATTCCTATGGGATGGTGCGTCTGCCCTCTTTGGCATTGCGATTGTTGACGCTTGTAGAGCACAAGATAAGGGAGGCTCTCAAGGCTGAAGGAGAGGCTTTGAGCCGATTGTATGCAGGTAATCCCAACAGACAGACGGATCGCCCCACTACAGAAAGGCTGCTGAAAGCGTTCCGAGGGATAACTCTGACTGTGGTGCATCTTCCGGATCAAACCATTCGTCATATCAGGGGTTCTCGTAGTAAATGGACAATAAACGTCGATCTTAAAGGGCGTCGCAGGCTTGTGAGACTCGCATCTGTATCCTAAGTATGTGGTAGTTAACAACTTTCCGAATCCTACACAATAAAAGGGTGTAACAAGCTGAGTAAACAAAACCCACATTTTCTTTACTCTCTGTATATCCGTGCCGGTCTCCTTGTTTCTGTGATTTAGGGGTAAGGAAACTTGGTAAAGGAATGAACGTAAGCATAGTATTCTGACCGATGAGTTTCTTTACTAAGCCTATGCTATGCAATGACAAAGGCCATCCGAATTGTCAACACACACTATCTCCTATTTCTGGCTGACAGATGCACTGTGATCCAAGATCGACGTTTATTGTCCGTTTACTAACAAAACCCCTATAACACCTTTATCCCAATTGCAGAAACGTATCTTGGCTTTGTTGGGACTGTCTACATCCATCTATGAAATTTCAGAAGATGGGTATTGTCCTTAGTTTTTCGCAAATTCCATTCTCTGATTTCGGTGAGACATCTACCCAATTTTAGGAACATTTTTCATTGGTATTGATGCTTGGTAGTCTCCCTCTTGAATGTTTCTGTGGGATGAATTATATTTATCTCACCGA